>NZ_LAVK01000009.1 GCF_001083795.1 Streptomyces sp. SBT349 | reverse complement strand
CCTCCCGGCCCTCTGCCGCCTCTCTCACCTCTGCCGCCTCTTCGGCCCCTTCCGCCCCTTCCGCCCCTTCCGTCACGGCCGCGGCGCCGGGGGTGGCCGCCGCCACGGTCACGGCCGCGGGGGCCGCCACCGGACCGAACAGGACCGCCGTCCAGCGCAGGTAGTAGTACAGCGCGACGGCGACGTTGGCCGCCATCACCACCGCCAGCACGCCGAGGTCCGCGTCCACCGCCGCCTCGAAGACCGCCACCTTGGCGAAGAGCCCGACCACCCCCGGCGGCAGCCCCGCCAGGCAGAGCAGGAAGAACGCCAGCGCCAGCGCCGCGAACGGCTGCCGCGCCCACAACCCCCGGTAGTCCGCGATCCGGTGGGCCTCCGCGTGCCGGGCCACATGAGCCGCCACGCCGAACGCGCCGAGGTTCACCACCCCGTACATCAGCGCGTACGCCACCGCCGCGCCGACCGCGCCCTCGCCCGTGTACGCGGCGGCGGCCAGCGGCACCAGCAGATAGCCCGCCTGCCCGACCGAGGACCAGGCCAGCAGCCTGACCGCGCTGTGCGGCGCCTCCGGGTCGGTCGCCAGCGCCGCGACGTTGCCCACGGTCATGGTCAGCCCGGCCAGCACCGCGAGGACCGGGCCCCACAGGTCGCCGTAGCCCGGGAACGCCTCGGTGGTGACCAGCGCGAGCCCGGCCAGCCCCGCCGTCTTGCCGACCACCGACAGGTACCCGGCGACCGGCAGCGGCGCGCCCAGGTAGGTCTCCGGCACCCAGAAGTGGAACGGCACCGCCGCCACCTTGAACGCGAACGCCACCAGGGTCAGCGCCACCCCCGCCTCGGCCAGCGTGGCCAGCCGGGGATCGGCCTCGGGCAGCGCCTCGGCGATCGCCGTCAGGTGGAGGCTGCCCGCGCCCGCGTAGACGAAGCTGATGCCCAGCAGCCCCACCGCCGTCGCCGTCACCGACGACAGGAAGAACTTGAGCGCCGCCTCGGGCCCGGCGTTCCCCCCGCCGCCCGCGCCCGCGCGAGCGCCGGGGCCCGCGCCCCGGCGCAGGCCCACCAGCGCGTACGCGGGGAGCGTGGTCACCTCCAGCGCGATCACGAGGGTGGCCAGGTCCCTGGCGGCGGGCAGCAGCGCCGCCCCGGACGCCGAGGACAGCAGCAGGAACCAGAACTCCCCGCTCGGCGGTGTCCTCCCGTCCTCGCCGCCCGGCAGGGAGAGCAGGGCCACCAGGAACGCCCCGCCCAGCACGAGCAGTTGAAAGATCACGGCGAACCGGTCCGCGCTGTACGAGCAGAGCGCCGCGTCGCCCGCCGCGCCCCCCGGCAGGCAGAACGTGGCGCGGTCCCCGTTCCGCAGCGGCAGCAGCGCCAGCGCGGACAGGGCCAGGCCGCCCGCGGCCAGCAGGCCCAGCACGGCCTTGCGCCCCGCGGGCAGGAACAGGTCGGCGACCAGCACGGCCACCGCGGCCACCGCGGCGATCAGCGGGGGCGCGATGACGGCCCACTCGACGGATTGGATGACGTTCATCGGACGGCTCCCGGCAGGAGGTTCTGCACGGCGGGATCGGTCAGGTCGAGCAGCACCGCGGGCCAGAGCCCGGCCAGCAGCGTCAGCGCCACCAGGGGCGCGAAGGCGGCGTACTCGTGCGCGCGCAGGTCGGGCAGCGCGGCGTCCGCGCCCGGCGCGTCCCCCATGCACACCCGGCGCACAACCAGCAGCAGATAGGCGGCGGTCAGCAGCGTGCCGAACCCGGCGACCGCCAGATAGGTGAGGAACGCCGGGCGGCTGAGCCCGTCGGCGGGGTGGAAGGCGCCCATCATCGTGAGGAGTTCACCCCAGAACCCGGCGAGCCCCGGCAGCCCGAGCGAGGCCACCGCGGCGAACGCCAGCACCCCGCCGAACCGCGGCGAGCGCCCGTACAGCGCCGCGCCGCCCGCCCCCGCGAGCCGGTCGAGGTCGGTGGACCCCGTCCGTTCCTTCAGGGCCCCCACCAGGAAGAACAGCAGGCCCGTGATGAGGCCGTGCGCGACGTTCGCGAACAGCGCCCCGTTGACGCCGGTCGCCGTCAGCGTGGATATGCCCAGCAGCACGAAGCCCATGTGGCCGACGGAGGAGTACGCGATCAGCCGCTTGAGGTCGCCGCCCGCGCCCCGCCGCCCGAGCGCCAGGCAGGCGAGCGACCCGTAGACGATGCCGGTGACGGCGAACGCGCCGAGGTAGGGCGCGAACGTCTCCATCCCCTCGGGCGCCATGGGCACGGCGATGCGCACCAGGCCGTAGGTGCCCATCTTCAGCAGCACCCCGGCCAGCAGCACCGACCCGGCCGTGGGCGCCGCGGTGTGGGCGTCCGGCAGCCAGCTGTGCAGCGGCCACATCGGCGTCTTGACGGCGAGCCCGAGGCCGATGGCCAGGACGGCGATCAGCTGCGTGGTGTGGCCGATGCCCTCCCCGTTCGCCCGCGCGAGCTCCACCATGTCGAACGTGCCGCCCTCCAGGCCGATCAGCAGCAGCCCGAGCAGCATCACCACCGAGCCGGTGACCGTGTAGAGCACGAAGCGCCAGGCCGCCGCCTCCCGTCCCGCGCCGCCCCAGCGGGCGATGAGGAAGTACATCGGGATGAGCACCATCTCGAACGCCAGGAAGAACAGCACCAGGTCGAGCACCGCGAAGGTGGCCAGCGTCCCGCCCTCCAGCAGCAGCAGGAACGCGGTGAACGCCGCGGGGCGCGGCCCCTCGGGCGGCCGGACGAGGGTGTGCAGCGCGCACAGGAACGTCAGCAGCGCGGTCAGCACCAGCAGCGGCAGCGAGATGCCGTCGACGCCCAGGTGCATCCGGACGTCCAGCGCCGGTATCCAGCTGACGTCCGTCTCGGCCTGGACGGCGCCCGGGTGGTCGTGGTCGAACGCGGCGGCCAGCACCAGCGTTCCCGCGAGGGTCGCGCCGCTCACGGCCACGCCGGCCCAGGCCGGGACCCTCGGCAGCAGCACCGCCACGGCTCCGAGCAGCGGGAGCGCCACGATGGCGACGAGGAGGAGCTGCGTCGTGGTGTCGTTCAGCGTGATCACGGATCACCCTCCGGCGGCGACGAGGACGGCGGCGACGGCCAGCACGAGGGCCCCGGCGACCAGGGCGCTGAGATAGGTCTGGACGTTGCCGGTCTGGGCGCGGCGGGTGAGGGCGCCGAGCAGCCCCGGGGTGCCACCGGCGCCGCGCACGTAGGTCTCGATGACGGCCGCGTCGAGGAAACGGACCAGGCGGGCCGCCCCCCGCACGGGCCGGACGAACGCCGCCGCGTAGGCCGCGTCCAGGTGGAACCCGTCCGCCGCGTGCCGGTGCAGCCGCCCGAGCAGCGCGGGCGCGGGGTCCACGGGCCCGTCGGACTCGTAGGCGCGGCGCCAGCCCGCGTAGGCGACGACCCCGCCGAGGACGGCGGCGCCGGTGGCCAGCACCGAGGTGGTGAGCGTCGGCGCGAGGTCGCCGCCGTCGAACCAGTCGGGCAGCACCCGGTAGCCGAGGCCCAGGACCAGGGCGGGCACGGCCAGCAGCCAGAGCACCGCGGACATCTGCGGGGGCGTGCCCTCGCCGGGCGGCACCGGCTCGGCGCGGGCGCCGACGGGGTCGTGGAAGGCGACCAGCCAGAGCCTCGCGGCGTAGGCGGCGGTCAGCAGCGCGGTCGCCAGACCGGCGGCGAGCACGATCCAGCCCGCGGCGGCGGGGATGCCGTGGCCCGGATCGAGCGCGGCGTGCTCGGCCGCGCCGATGATGGCCTCCTTGGAGAAGAACCCGGAGAACGGGGGGATCGCGGCCAGCGCCAGCAGTCCGATCGTCATGGTCCAGTAGGCGTCGGGCACGCGCTGCTTGAGCCCGCGCATCCGCGAGAGGGCGGCCAGGGAGCCGGTGCCCGCGCCGTGGATGAGCACGCCCGCGGCGAGGAAGAGCAGCGCCTTGAACGCGCCGTGCGTGAGCAGGTGGAAGACGGCCGCCTCGCGGTCGGCGACGGCCAAGGCGCCGGTCATGAAGCCGAGCTGGCCGATGGTCGAGTAGGCCAGGACCCGTTTGACGTCGTCCTGGGCGAGGGCGGCGACGGCGGATCCGAGCATGGTGAGCGCGGCCACGACCGCCAGCACCACCAGGGCGGCGGCGGAGGCGGCGAAGACGGGCAGCAGGCGGGCGATGAAGTAGACGCCCGCGGCGACCATGGTGGCGGCGTGGATCAGGGCGGAGACCGGCGTGGGGCCCGCCATGGCGTCCGGCAGCCAGGTGTGGAGCGGCACCTGCGCGGACTTGCCGGCCACCCCGGCGAGCAGGAGCAGCGCGATGAGCGTGGGGTGGTCGAGCTCGGTGGGCGCCAGCGTGGAGGTGAGCCGGGTCGCGATGGTGGAGATGCGGAACGTTCCCGCGTCGGCGGCCAGGGCCAGGATGCCGATGAGGAACGGGACGTCGCCGAGTTTGGTGACGAGGAACGCCTTGAGCGACGCGGCGCGGGCGGCCGGGGTCTCCCAGTAGTGGCCCACCAGGAAGTAGGAGCAGATGCCCATGGTCTCCCAGCCGACGAGCAGCACCACCAGGTCGTCGGTGTAGACGACGAGCAGCATCGCGGCGGTGAAGAGGGAGACCAGCGCCGCGTACGAGGTGTAGCGGGGGTCGTCGCGCAGGTAGCCGGTGGAGTAGAGCTGGACGCAGCCGGCGACGACGGTGACGAGCACCGCGACCAGGACGGCGAACCCGTCGAGGTGCAGGGCGAGTTCGATCGGGAGCGCGTCGTTGCCCGTGGGGGCGAGGGGCGTCGCCGCCCTGAGGGGCTCGCCGCCGTCCTGCCGCACCGCGACCAGGACGGCCAGCGCGGCCGAGGCCAGCGTGGGCAGCACGGCCAGCGGCCTGACGAAGCCGGGTGCGCGCCGCCCGCCCAGCAGGATCAGCGCCGCGGCGGCGAAGGGCAGCAGCGGGACGAGAACGGCTGCGGTCGTGGTGTTCACGGTCTCTCCTGGGCTTCCCCGCTCGCGCGTGAGTCGGTCACGTGACGGTGTTCTCGCGGCGCTCCGGCTCCCCGCCCGGGCGAGCGCCGTCCCCGGCGTGCTCGCGCAGCTCGGTGAGCCGGTCGACCGCGGAGACGCCGCGGTTGCGGTAGATGAGCAGCACGATGGCCAGGCCGATGCCGATCTCCGCGGCGGAGAGCGCGATCAGGAAGAGCGTGAAGACCTGCCCCGAGTGCAGGGTGTCGCGCAGCCAGACGTCGAACGCGACGAGGTTGAGGCTGACGGCGGCGAGCATCAGCTCGACCGACATCAGCAGCAGGATGGCGTTCCTGCGGGCCAGCACGCCGTAGACGCCGACGCAGAACAGCAGCGCGGACAGCACGGCGGGGTACACCAGATGCATCAGGACTCACCATCCCCGCGTCGGCGCGACAGCACGATCGCGCCCACCAGCGCGGCGAGCAGCAGCACGGACAGGGCCTCGAAGGGCAGCACCCAGACGCGGAACAGGCTGTCGCCGATCTGCTCCGAGGTGCCGTGCGGGGTGTCGAGGTCGATCCACGCCGTGCGGAACGCGTCCACCACGAGCGTGACCAGGACGGCGGCCGAGGCGAGCGCGATGCCCAGCGCGACCGGCCGGTTCTTCGAGTCGGCCTCGGGCGAGGGCCCGATGGGCGCCTTGGTGAGCATCAGCCCGAACAGCAGCAGCACCACGACCGAGCCCAGGTAGATCAGGACCTGCACCCAGGCGACGAACTCGGCGGTGAGCAGCAGGTACTGGACGGCGAGCCCGCCGAGGGCGACGACCAGCCACAGCGCGGCGTGCACCAGCTGCTTGCTGGTGACGCACAGCACCGCGGCGCCGAGTATGACCAGGCCGGTCAGGAGGAAGACGACCTCCTGGCCCGAGGGCGAGAGGTAGCCGTTGCCACCGCTCACGCGTCCTCCCGCCCGGCGGACCGCTCGGACGCCTTCCTCGCGGCGGCGACCTCCTTGGGCTCCTCGGCCGCCGGGTCGAGCGGCGGCGGCTCGGGGACGGTCCACATCCACTCCCGCAGCCGGTCGCGTTCGTGGGTGAGGTCGAGGATGTCGGTCTCGGCGTACTCGAACTCCGGGCTCCAGAAGAGCGCGTCGAACGGGCAGACGTCGATGCAGATCCCGCAGTACATGCAGAGCGAGAAGTCGATGGCGAACCGGTCCAGCACGTTCCGCGTGCGCTCCCGGCCGCCGGGGACGGCGGGCGGCTGGGTCTCCTTGTGGGAGTCGATGTAGACGCACCAGTCGGGGCACTCGCGGGCGCAGAGCATGCAGACGGTGCAGTTCTCCTCGAAGAGCGCGATGACGCCGCGGCTGCGCGAGGGCAGTTCGGGCTGGCGCTCGGGGTACTGCCGGGTGACCGCGCGCCGCGTCATCGCGCGGAAGGTGACGGCGAGGCCCTTGGCGAGCCCGGATCCCAGAGTCATCAGATCACCACCTTGAGGGTTCCGGTCAGCGCGATCTGCGCGAGAGCGAGCGGCACGAGCACGGTCCAGGCGAACTTCTGTATCTGGTCGGCGCGCAGCCGCGGCCAGGCGACCCGCGCCCAGATGACGAGGAAGCACAGCGCCGCGGTCTTCAGCAGCATCCACAGCCAGCCGAACTGGTCGGCGAACGGGCCGTGCCAGCCGCCGAGGAACAGCACGGCGGTCAGCGCGGAGAGGACGACGATGCCGGCGTACTCGGCGAGCAGGAAGAACGCGAACCGCAGCCCCGAGTACTCGGTGTACGCGCCGAAGACGATCTCCTCGGCGGCGATCGGGGCGTCGAACGGCGGGCGTTGCAGCTCGGCGAGGCCCGCGGTGAAGAAGACGAACGCGCCCACCAGCTGCCAGGGCACCCACCACCAGCTGAACTCGGCCAGGATGCCGGTGAGGGAGAGCGTTCCGGCGGCCATCGCGACGGAGGCGGCGGCGAGCAGGAGCGGCAGCTCGTAGGCCATCAGCTGGGCGGCGGTGCGCAGGCCGCCCAGGAGCGAGTACTTGTTGGCCGAGGCCCAGCCGCCCATCAGCGAGCCGAGGACGACGACGCCCAGGACGGCGAGGACGAAGAAGATCCCGGCGTCGAGGACCTGCCCGACCATGCCGTCGGGGCCGATGGGGATGGCGACGAGGACGACCAGGTACGGGATGAGCGCGACCGCGGGCGCCAGCTGGAAGACGCGGCGGTCGGCGCCGGCCGGGACGGTGTCCTCCTTCTGGACGAACTTCACGCCGTCCGCGACCAGTTGGGCCCAGCCGTGGAAACCGCCCGCGTGCATGGGGCCGACGCGGCCCTGCATGTGCGCCATGACCTTGTGCTCGCTCTGCCCGACGAGCAGCGGCAGCAGCAGGAACGCCAGCAGCACCGCGAGCAGCCGGACGGCGACGTCGAGCGGGTCCATCAACGTTCCCCCCCCTCGCCGGACCCCGGCGCCTCCCGCGACGCGGACGCCTCGGACGAGGCTTCGGGCGTTGCCGCCTCGGGCGATGCCTCCGGCGGCGCCTCCGGCGAGGCTTCGGGCGTTGCCCCGGACGGCGCCTCGGGCGATGCTTCGCGGGACGCTCCAGACGACGCCCCGGACGGCGCCTCCGGCGGCGACGGCTTCTCCGCCGCGCGCCGGCTCGCCGAGCCGTCGCCCGCGGTGCGGGCCCTGCGCGGCGGGCGGGCCTCGGCCGCGGCTTCGAATGGCGCCCCGGACGACGCCTCGGACGGCACTCCAGGCGGCGCTTCGAACGACATCTCGGGCGGTGCCTCGGGCGTTGCCCCGGACGGCGCCTCCGGCGAGGCATCGAGGGACGCTTCAGACGACGCCCCGGGCGGCGTCTCCGGCGGCGATGGCGTCTCCGCCGCGCGCCGGCTCGCCGAGCCGTCGCCCGCGGTGCGGGGCCTGCGCGGCGGGCGGGCCTCGGTCGCGGCTTCGAGGGACGCCTCCGGCGGCGACGGCTTCTCCGGCGTGCGCTGGCTCGTCGAGGCGGCGTCCGTGGTGCGGGTCCTGCGCGGGGGGCGGGCCTCGGTCGCCTTCCGGGCGCGCCGGGCGGGGCCGGCGGGCAACTGGCCCTTGAGCGGGCCCCACTCGTTCGGGTCGGGCACCCCGGGCGGCAGGATCCTGCGGCGCGCGGGGCCGCCGTGCCCGGACTCGCCCGGCTCCTTGGCGCCCGGCCACGCCTTCGCGACCCGGGCCGCCAGCACGAAGTCCTTGCGCAGCGGGTGGCCCTCGAACGCGTCGGGCAGCAGCAGCCGCGTCAGCCCCGGGTGGCCGGGGAAGTCGACGCCGAACATCTCGTGCGTCTCCCGCTCGTGCCACGAGGCGCCCGCGTACACGCCCGTCGCGGTCGGCAGCGAGGGCGCCTCGTGCGGCACGGTGGCGCGCAGCAGCAGCCGGCGCGGCGGCGTGCCGACGGCCACCACGTGCGCGCAGATCCTGAAGCCGGTGTCCGGCTCGTCCACCGCGCTCAGCCAGTCGAAATAGGTGCAGCCCAACGTGTCGCGCGCCGTGGTCAGCGCGGCCTGCCAGGCGGCGGCCGGCACGTCGACGGTCAGCACCTCGTAGGCCACGGCCGCCTCGGCGCCCTCCCCGAAGAGTTCCGCCGGCTCCCCCGGCAGCCAGCCCACCGTCACCGGCCGCCCTCCTCGGGCGCGACGAGCGGGCTGGTCAGCGCCGCGGGCGGGGCGGACGGGGCGTATCGCCCGGGGACCGACTCCTCGGCGATCTTCTCCTGGAGCTTGAGGATGCCGTGGAGCAGCGCCTCCGGGCGCGGCGGGCAGCCGGGCACGTAGACGTCCACGGGGATGATCTGGTCGACGCCCTTGGTGACCGCGTAGGAGTCCCAGTAGGGGCCGCCGCAGTTGGAGCAGGCGCCGAAGGAGATCACGTACTTGGGCTCGGGCATCTGCTCGTAGAGCCGCTTGACCGCGGGCGCCATCTTGTCGGTCACCGTGCCGGAGACGACCATCAGGTCGGCCTGCCTCGGCCCCGGCGCGAACGGGATCACGCCCAGCCTGATGAAGTCGTGGCGCGCCATCGAGGCCGCGATGAACTCGATGGCGCAGCAGGCGAGGCCGAAGTTGAACACCCACAGGCTGTAGCGGCGGCCCCAGTTCAGGACGACCTTCATGGGCTCGGGCGCCAGGCGGGCCAGCGGCCCCAGTTTCGCGGCGGGCCGCGCGGGTCTCACGTCCATGTCAGAACGCCCTTCTTCCAGGCGTAGAGCAGTCCCACGGTCAGGAATCCGAGGAAGACGAACATCTCCACCAGCGTGGTCGCGCCGAAGCCGTCCGCGTCGAAGACCGTGGCCCAGGGGAAGAGGAACACCGAGTCCACGGCGAAGATCACGTACAGGAACGCGTACACGTAGTACCGCACCTGGGTGTGCGCCCACCCCTCGCCGACCGGGTCCACCCCGCACTCGTAGGTGAGCAGCTTCTCCTCGGTGGGCACCGAGGGCCGCAGCAGCGCCGCGGCACCGAACGCGACCGTGACGAACAGCACACCGACCACCGCGACCAGACCGACGACCGCGTAGCCGTGGAAATAGTCGGGCACGATCGGCCTCCGGCGACCAAAGGGGCGGGCAGGGGGGCGGGATGGAACGACTGGACGGGAGTCTAGGGGGTGCCGGGCCCGTTGTGACCACTGCGCCCGCGCTGGAACTGGTGGGGATAGCCCTACCGTCGTTCACCGACCCACCCCATGGCGGCCACCTCCGCACCCCGGCACTCTTGGGGCCATGACCAGCAGTCCCATCCTCGCGCCGCCCCCGGAGCCGGAGCCGCTGCCGCCTCCCCGGCCGCCGCTGTCCCGGCAGACGTGGCGCGAGTGCGCGTACCTGGTGGGGAGCTGGCCGCTGAGCCTGCTCGCGTTCGTGTACATCATGGTCTGGCTCTACGTCGGCGTTCTGCTGTCGGTCACCGTCGTCGGCCTGCCCGTGCTCGCCCTCGGCCTGCTCGGCTGCCGCCGCCTCGGGGCGTGGGAACGGGCCCGCGCCCGCCGCCGGCTGCGGGTCACCGTGGACGAGCCCAGCCCGTTGCCTGGCCGCGGGGGCGCCGGGTTCTTCGGCTGGCTCTGGGCGCGGCTGAGGGACCCGGTGGGGTGGCGCTCGGCGCTGTTCTTCGTGCTGCGGCTGCCGCTGACCACGCTGACGTGCTGGCTGACGGTGATCTGCCTGCTGACCTTCCTCTGGCCCGCGCTGCCGTGGCTCGCGCGCTGGATGACCAACGTGGACCGGGCGCTGGTCGTGGGCCTGCTGTCGCCCTCGGACGAGATGGAGCGGCGCATCGCCGAGCTGGAGACGGACCGCGCGTCGGTCACCGACACCGCCAGCGCCGATCTGCGGCGGATCGAGCGGGATCTGCACGACGGGGCGCAGGCGCGGCTGGTCGCGCTCGCCATGGATCTCGGGCTGGCCAAGGAGAAGCTCACCGAGGACCCGGAGACCGCGGCCAGGATGGTCGACGAGGCCCACGGCGAGGTCAAGCTCGCCCTCCAGGAGCTCCGCGACCTCGCCCGCGGCATCCACCCCGCCATCCTCACCGACCGGGGCCTGGGCCCCGCCCTCTCCTCCGTCGCCTCCCGCTGCACCGTCCCCGTCCGGGTCACCGCCGAGTTGCCGGCCCGCCCGGCGCCCGCCATCGAGGGCATCGCCTACTACACCGTCTCCGAGCTCCTCCAGAACGTGAGCAAGCACAGCGGCGCCCGGCGGGCCGCGGTGGAGGCGTGGCGGGCCGGGGACCGGCTGATGCTCCAGATCACCGACGACGGCCACGGCGGCGCCGACGCCACCGCGGGCTCCGGACTCGCGGGCCTGGCCGAACGCCTCACCGCCGTCGACGGCGTCCTCGTCGTCACCTCCCCCGCCGGGGGCCCGACCACCATCACCGCCGAGCTTCCCTGGCGGGACCGCACGCATCGCCCGACCCGAGAGAAGGGGGCTCCCCGATGAACGTCCTGCGCCTGCCGTTCGCGGCCCGTACCTGGCGCGAGGGCCTGCACCTGCTGCTGAACCTCCCGCTCGGGATCGCGGGCTTCGTGGTGGCCGTGACCGGCATCTCGGTCAGCGCCGGGCTGCTGGTCACCTTCGTGGGGCTGCCGCTGATGGCGGTGGTGCTCCTGCTGCTGCGGTTCTTCGGCCGCTTCGAGCGGGGCAGGGCCAGGCTCCTGCTCGGCGCCGAGGTACCCGAACCGGAGCCGCTGCGGCTGCGCGAGGGCCGCAGCGGGCCGCTGGCCTGGATGGGCGCGATGCTGCGGAGCAACGTCTCGTGGCGCTCCACCGCCTACGCGCTGCTGCGCCTGCCCTGGGGCGTTCTCACCTTCTCCGCGGTGACGGCGCTGTGGGCGGCGGGCTGGGGCGCGCTGACCCTGCCGCTGTGGTCGTGGACCATCCCCCGGTACACGGACGATCCGGGGGTGGGGATCAACACCGACGGCGAGGGCGGCGGGTGGATCTGGGACGCGCCGTGGGAGCTGGCCCTGGTCGCCGTGGTCGGCCTGCTGCTGCTGATCCTGGGCGCCTGGGTGGTCAGGGGTCTCGCGGTGGTGGACCGGGTGCTGGTCGGCGGCCTCCTGGGCCCCTCGTCCGCGGCGACGCGGATGTGGCAGCTGGAGTCGGACCGTTCGGTCGTGGTCGACGCCTCGGCCGCCGATCTGCGGCGGATCGAGCGGGATCTGCACGACGGGGCGCAGGCGCGGCTGGTCGCGCTCGCCATGGATCTCGGGCTGGCCAAGGAGAAGCTCACCGAGGACCCGGAGACCGCGGCCAGGATGGTCGACGAGGCCCACGGCGAGGTCAAGCTCGCCCTCCAGGAGCTCCGCGACCTCGCCCGCGGCATCCACCCCGCCATCCTCACCGACCGGGGCCTGGGCCCCGCCCTCTCCTCCGTCGCCTCCCGCTGCACCGTCCCCGTGGCGGTGGACGTGGAGCTGGCGCACCGGCCGGCCCAGGCGATCGAGGGGATCGCGTACTTCACCGCCTCGGAGCTCCTCCAGAACGTGAGCAAGCACAGCGGCGCCCGGCACGCGAACGTGGACGTGTGGCGGGCGGGGGACCGGCTGATGCTCCAGATCACCGACGACGGCCACGGCGGCGCCGACGCCACCGCGGGCTCCGGTCTCGCGGGCCTGGCCGAACGCCTCGCCGCCGTCGACGGCCTGCTCGCGATCACCTCCCCCGCCGGGGGCCCGACCACCGTCACCGCCGCCCTCCCCTGGCGCGACCGGAGTGCCACCGCGGCGCCCGCGAGGTGAGATCCTTCAGGTGCCTTCCCGGAAGGGAACGCGCGGCGGTATGCGAACGGGCAGAAGGCGACGGGGAGTAGAGCGTGCGGGTAGTCATCGCGGAGGACTCGGTACTGCTGCGGGAGGGCCTGACCCGGCTGCTGAACGACCGGGGGCACGAGGTCGTGGCCGGTGTCGGGGACGGGGAGGCGCTGATCGCGGCGGTGGGCGAACTCGCCGACGGCGGCGCGCTGCCCGACGTGGTGGTGGCGGACGTCCGGATGCCGCCCACCCACACCGACGAGGGCGTGCGGGCCGCGGTCAGGCTGCGGGAGCGGTTCCCGGCGCTCGGCGTGCTGGTGCTGTCGCAGTACGTGGAGGAGCAGTACGCCACGGAGCTGATCGCCGGGTCCTCGCGCGGGGTCGGCTATCTGCTGAAGGACCGGGTCGCCGACGTCAGCGAGTTCGTGGAGGCGGTGACCCGCGTCGCCTCGGGCGGCACCGCGCTGGACCCCGAGGTGGTGGCCCAGTTGCTCGGCCGCAGCAGAAAACAGGACGTTCTCGTCGGTCTCACCCCAAGAGAAAGGGAAGTCCTAGGACTAATGGCGGAGGGCCGCACCAACTCGGCGATCGCGCGGCAACTCGTCGTGAGTCACGGCGCCGTCGAAAAACATGTCAGCAACATCTTTATGAAGCTCGGCTTGGCGCAGAGTGACACAGATCACCGGCGCGTTCTGGCGGTTCTGACCTATCTCAATTCCTAGCCCACCTGACACTCTGGGGCGAGGGGGGCTTCAGGCGTCACAAAGCACGCTGTGGAAGCGTGCGGCTGGGCGGCACCGTCCATGATGCGATCAGCATCAGGAAGGTAAGCCTTACCCGCGTACCATGGCAGGCAGGAGTCGCCTCGAAGGAGGGCCAAAGCAGTGACCACTGAGGTCAACCAAGCGAGCCTGGACAATAAGGACGTCAGGCGTCTGGACCGGGTGATCATCCGGTTCGCGGGGGATTCCGGCGACGGAATGCAGCTGACGGGAGACCGCTTCACCTCGGAGACCGCCTCTCTGGGCAATGACCTGTCCACTCTGCCGAACTTCCCGGCCGAAATCCGCGCTCCCGCCGGCACGCTGCCGGGAGTCTCCTCCTTCCAGGTGCACTTCGCCGACCACGACATCCTCACTCCGGGTGACGCCCCCGATGTGCTCGTCGCCATGAACCCGGCGGCCCTCAAGGCCAATCTGGCGGACGTCCCGCGCGGCGCGGAGATCATCGTCAACACCGACGAGTTCACCCCCCGTGCCCTGGCCAAGGTCGGCTACGCGGCCAACCCGCTGGAGGACGGCTCCCTCGACGGGTACAGCGTCCACCGGGTGCCGCTGACCACGCTGACGGTCGAGGCGCTCAAGAGCTTCGGCCTGTCCCGCAAGGACGCCGACCGCTCGAAGAACATGTTCGCGCTCGGCCTGCTCTCGTGGATGTACCACCGGCCCACGGCGAACACCGAGCGCTTCCTGCGGACGAAGTTCGCCAAGCGGCCGGAGATCGCGGAGGCGAACATCACGGCGTTCCGCGCCGGGTGGAACTTCGGGGAGACCACCGAGGACTTCGCCGTCTCCTACGAGGTGGCGCCCGCCTCCTCGGCGTTCCCCGCGGGCACCTACCGCAACATCTCGGGGAACCTGGCGCTCGCCTACGGCCTGATCGCCTCGGCGCACTGCGCCGACCTGCCGCTGTTCCTCGGCTCCTACCCCATCACGCCCGCCTCCGACGTGCTGCACGAGCTGTCCCGTCACAAGAACTTCGACGTGCGCACGTTCCAGGCGGAGGACGAGATCGCCGGCATCGGCGCCGCCCTGGGCGCGGCCTTCGGCGGCGCGCTCGGCGTGACCACCACCTCGGGCCCCGGCGTCGCGCTGAAGTCGGAGACGATCGGCCTCGCCGTCTCGCTCGAACTGCCGCTCCTCATCATCGACATCCAGCGCGGCGGCCCCTCCACCGGGCTGCCCACCAAGACGGAGCAGGCCGACCTGCTCCAGGCGATGTACGGCCGCAACGGCGAGGCCCCGGTGCCGATCGTGGCGCCCGCGACCCCCGCCGACTGCTTCACCGCCGCCCTGGACGCGGTCCGCATCGCGCTGACCTACCGCACCCCGGTCTTCCTGCTCTCCGACGGGTACCTGGCCAACGGCTCCGAGCCCTGGCGCATCCCCGAGGTGGAGGAACTGCCGGACCTCCGCGTCCAGTTCGCCACCGGGCCGAACCACACGCTCGACGACGGCACCGAGGTCTTCTGGCCCTACAAGCGGGACGAGGCCACCCTCGCCCGCCCCTGGGCCGTGCCCGGCACGCCGGGGCTCGAACACCGCATCGGCGGCATCGAGAAGCAGGACGGCACGGGCAACATCAGCTACGACCCGGCCAACCACGAGCTGATGGTCCGCACCCGCCAGGCCAAGACCGACGGCGTCGCCGTCCCCGACCTCGTCGTCGACGACCCCTCGGGGGCGCCGGGCGAGGGCGCCAAGGTGCTGGTCCTCGGCTGGGGTTCGACCTACGGGCCGATCACCGCGGCCGTCCGCAGGATCCGCCGCGCCGGCGGCTCCATCGCCCAGACGCACCTGCGCAACCTCAACCCCTTCCCCCGGAACCTCGGGGAGGTGCTGCGCGCCTACGACCGGGTCGTCGTCCCCGAGATGAACCTCGGTCAGCTCGCCACGCTGCTCCGCGCGAGGTACCTGGTGGACATCCGGTCCATCACCCAGGTCACCGGCCTGCCGTACAAGGCCGAGCAGCTCGCATCCGCTTTCAAGGAGGCTCTCGACGATGCCCACTGAGGCTCCCCTTCAGCCCCGTACAGCGCTGTCGCTCGTCCCCACCGCGGAATCGCCCCAGACCGCCAAGGACTTCAAGTCGGACCAGGAGGTCCGCTGGTGCCCCGGCTGCGGCGACTACGCCGTGCTGGCCGCCGTCCAGGGCTTCATGCCCCAGCTGGGTCTGGCGAAGGAGAACATCGTCTTCGTCTCCGGCATCGGCTGCTCCTCCCGCTTCCCGTACTACATGAACACCTACGGGATGCACTCGATCCACGGCCGCGCCCCGGCGATCGCCGCCAGCGCGGCCGCCACCCGCCGCGACCTGTCGGTGTGGGTCGTCACCGGCGACGGCGACGCGCTGTCCATCGGCGGCAACCACCTGATCCACGCCCTGCGCCGCAATGTGAACCTCAAGATCCTGCTGTTCAACAACCGGATCTACGGCCTCACCAAGGGCCAGTACTCGCCGACCTCCGAGCCGGGCAAGATCACCAAGTCCACGCCCATGGGCTCCCTGGACACCCCGTTCAACCCGCTCTCGCTCGCGCTCGGCGCCGAGGCGTCCTTCGTGGCCCGCACGATCGACTCCGACCGCAAGCACCTCACCTCGGTGCTGCGCGCCGCCGCCGACCACCACGGCTCCGCGCTGGTCGAGATCTACCAGAACTGCAACATCTTCAACGACCACGCCTTCGAGGCCGTCAAGGACAAGCAGCGCGCCCAGGAGGCCGTGATCCGCCTGGAGCACGGGCAGCAGCTGCGCTTCGGCGCCCCGGCCGAGGACGGGCTCGGCAGCAAGGGCGTCGTCCGCGACCCGGCGACCGGCGACCTCACGGTGGTCGACGTGGCCGAGGCGGGCACCGACGGGCTCGTCGTCCACGACGCCCACGCCGCCTCCCCCACCACGGCGTTCGCCCTGAGCCGCCTGGCCGACCCGGTCACCCTGCACCGGACGCCGATCGGCGTCTTCCGCAGCGTCCAGCGGCCCGCCTACGAGGACCTGATGGCCGAGCAGCTGGAGGGCGCCGTCGAGCAGCGGGGCAAGGGCGACCTGGCCGCGCTCCTCGCCGGCAACGACACCTGGACCGTCGCCGGCTGACCCGGCCGGCCCATCCCGCCCGCCGGCCCCACCTGTCAGGACCGTAACGCTGAAACGGGAATGACAACGCACCCGCCCGGCGCTACCTTCGTGGTGGCGTCGGCGGGGCAGCGGGAGGCAGTGATGGCGGCAGGCGGGGGCACGGCGAGCCGGGCCGGACTGGTCTACGGCTTCGCGGCGTTCGGCATGTGGGGGCTGATCCCGCTCTACTGGGACCTGCTGGCCTCCACCGGCGCCTCCGAGGTGCTGGCCCACCGCATGGCGTGGTCGCTCCCCACGGCCCTCCTGCTGCTGGCCCTGGCGCGCAGCTGGTCGTGGATACGGCCGCTGCTGCGCCGGCCCGGGCGTCTGGCGCTGGTCGGGCTCTCGGCGACGCTGATAGCGGTCAACTGGTGGGTCTTCATCTGGGCCGTCTCCGAGGACCGCGTGCTGGAGGCGTCCCTCGGATACTTCGCCAACCCGCTGCTGAGCATCGCCCTGGCCGTCGTCCTGCTCAAGGAGCGGCTGCGGCCCGTCCAGTGGGTGGCCGTCGGCATCGGCGCCGTCGCGGTGCTGGTGATGAGCCTCGCCTACGGCAAGGTGCCCTGGGTCGCCCTCGTCCTGAGCGTCAGCTTCGCGCTCTACGGCCTGGTGAAGAAGCAGACCGGGCTCGACGGACTCCAGGGCTTCTCGGCCGACTCGGCGCTCCAGTTCCTCCCCGCGCTCGGCTTCCTCGTCGTCCTCACGGCCCGCGGCGACTCCACGTTCGCCTCGGAGGGAACGAGCCACACGCTGCTGCTGATGCTCAGCGGGCTCGCCACCGCGCTGCCGCTCATCCTCTTCGGCGCCGCCGCCGTGCGCATGCCGCTGTCCACCCTGGGGCTCCTCCAGTACCTCGCGCCGACGACGATGTTCGTCCTCGGACTCACCGTCTTCCACGAGGAGATGCCGCCCGAGCGCTGGGCCGGGTTCCTGCTCGTGTGGACCGCCCTCTCCCTCCTGACCTGGGACGCGCTGCGCCAGGCCGCCAGGAGGCGGCGGACCGTGGCCCGCCACACCCCCGCCCCCCGCGAGACCTCGGCCGCCCTCACCGACTGAGCCCGGCCCCGGGACGCCGGACCCGGGTTGCGGCTCACCCGAGCGGCGGCGTACGTTGGGAGCGGATTTGGAACGGAACAGTCTCGTTCAATAAGTACGCTCGTCGCACTCGTATGACTGGAGGCCCGCCATGGCCGGCGCCGACGACACCCCGGTCCGCCGCCCGCGGATGACACCGGACCGCGAGGCCGAAGTGCTGTCGGCCGTCGTGGAGTCGCTGCGCGAGACCGGCTACGAGGCGCTGACCATGGACGCCGTCGCCGCCCGCGCCCGGTGCGGCAAGGCCACCCTCTACCGCCAGTGGCACGGCAAGCACGAGCTGGTCGCCGCCGCCCTCCTCGCCCACCGCCCGCTGCCCGCCGACGCCATCGACACCGGCTCGCTCCGCGGCGACCTCCACACGATGTTCGCCCGCGTCTCGGAACAGGCCCGCGAGGACACCGCCCTGATGGCGGGGCTCGCCCGCGCCACGCTGGAGGACCCGCAGCTCGCCCGCGCCCTGCGCCAGACCCTGGTCGAGCCGGAGATCCGGGAGTTCACGGCGTTCATAGACCGCGCCGTGGAGCGCGGCGAGCTGGCCCGGCGCCCCGCCGCGATGGCCTTCCTGCCCCAGATGCTCTTCGCCACCGTCCTGAGCCGCCCCCTCTTCGAGGACGAGTACGCCGACGCCCAGTACCTCTTCCGCTTCCTCGACAGCGCCCTGCTGCCCGCCCTGCTGCACAGCTGACCGGAGCCCGACCGACATGTCCCAGTTCCCGACAGCCACCGAGCGCCCCACCCCGCGGCCGGCGAGTCCGGCCGGGGCCCGGCGCCCCGACCGCCGCTGGTGGATCCTCGCCGTCATCGCGGTCGCCCAGCTGATGGTGGTCCTCGACGCCACCATCGTGAACATCGCCCTCCCCAGCGCCCAGGAGGACCTGGACTTCTCCAACGGCGACCGCCAGTGGATCGTCACCAGCTACGCGCTCGCCTTCGGCAGCCTGCTGCTCCTCGGCGGCCGGATCGCCGACCTCTTCGGCCGCAAGGTCACCTTCCTGACCGGGCTGACCGGCTTCGCCGCCGCCTCGGCGCTCGGCGGCGCGGCGCCCACGTTCGAGGTCCTGGTCACGGCGCGGGCCCTCCAGGGCGTGTTCGGCGCGCTCCTGGCCCCGGCCGCGCTCTCCCTGCTCACCACGACGTTCACCGACGCCAGGGAACGCGCCAAGGCGTTCAGCGTGTACGGCGCGGTCGCGGGCGCGGGGGGCGCGATCGGCCTGCTGCTGGGCGGGGTGCTCACCGAGCAGCTCACCTGGCGCTGGACCCTCTACGTCAACCTGGTGTTCGCCCTGGCCGCCTTCGCCGGCGGCGCCCTCCTGCTGGCGCGCACCGCCCGCGACCGCGGGGCCACCCTCGACATCCCCGGCACCGTCCTGGTCTCGGCCGGGCTCTTCGGCCTGGTCTACGGGTTCTCCAACGCAGAGACCCACGACTGGGACCACCCCGCCACCTGGGGCTGGCTGCTGGCGGGCACGGCGCTGCTGGCCGCGTTCGTCGGGTGGCAGACCAGAGCCGCGCACCCCCTGCTGCCGATGCGCGTCCTGCTGGACCGCGACCGCGGCGCCTCGCACGCCGCGGTGCTGCTGAGCGGCGTCGGCCTCTTCGGCGTCTTCCTCTTCCTGACCTACTACCTCCAGGGGTCGCTGGCGTATTCGCCGATCGAGACCGGGCTCGCGTTCCTGCCGATGATCGGCGCGCTGATGCTCAGCGCCACGGTCCTCGCCACCTCGCTGCTCCCCCGCGTCGGCCCGAGGCCGCTGGTCTCCGCGGGGATGGGCCTGGCCGCGGCGGGCCTCGCCTGGCTCACGGGGCTCGGCCTGGACAGCGGCTACGCGGCCGACGTGATGCCGCCGACGATCGTCGCCGGTCTCGGCATCGGCCTGGTGATCGCCCCCGCGATGAACCTGGCGACCGCCGGGATCGCCCCCGAGGACGCGGGCGTCGCCTCCGCCACGGTCAACACCATGCAGCAGATCGGGGGTTCGATCGGCACCGCCGTCCTCAACACCCTGGCGGCGAGCGCCGCGCGGGACCACCTGGCGAGCGGGGACCCGACCGACCCGGCGGTACAGGCCCAGGCGGCGCTGGAGAGCTATGCCACGGCGTACTGGTGGTCGGCCGGGTTCTTCGCCGCGGGCCTGGTCGTCTCGTTCGCCCTCTACCGGCGCGGGGTCCCCCGGGCCGCGCTCCAGGACGGGCCGGGCGCCGTGCACCTGTGAGAGGCCGTTCCTCCGCCCTCCTCAGCCGGGCCGCCGCTCCGGGCGCTGCCCCGGCTCCTCCCGGGGGGCGCGGCGGGCGCGCAGGGTACGGACCTTGTGGACGTTGCCGCAGTGCTCCATCGAGCACCAGCGGCGGCGGCCGGGGCGCGAGGTGTCCACGTAGATCAGGAGGCACCGCTCCCCCTCGCACTGGCGGATCCGGCCCGCCAGCGGCCCCGTGAACAGCTCGACGGCGTCCCGCGCCACCGTGGCGACCAGGGCCGCGCCCGTCGGGGAGCCCGCCCAGACCCGGGTGGAGTCGGGGGCGATGGCCGGGGCCAGCGGTTCCCTGGCCGCGGCCCCGTTCACCGTGGCCAGATCCTCCGGCGCGGGCGGCGCGCCCTCCGTGTGGGCGCGCGCCAGGCGCCAGAGCGCGTCGCGCAGCGCCCTGGCCGCGCGCACGTCGTCCTCGGACACGGCGAGGGACGGGGTGGGGGCCAGCCGCGAGCGGCCGGCCCAGTCGGTCAGGTCGGCGGGCGTGTGCAGGCTCTGATAGCGCGGTGGCGCGCCGGGCCCTCCCGTGGTCAGCAGTTCGAGACAGAGCGCGCCGGGGTCGAAACGGTAGGACGCTCCCGTGTGCGACCGCAGGACGAGCCCTGGACTTGCCTCAGAGGCCATGTAACTACTATAACCAGTTACATGGCACTGAACTGGAAGCTGGTCATCGACACCCAGGACGCGTTCACGCTCGCCGACTTCTGGGCGGAGGCGCTGGGTTACGAGCCCGAGGACCAGGCGACGCTGATCAAGGGGCTGCTGGCGGCCGGGCACCTGACGGAGGACCAGGTGGCCGAGCACCGCGGCCGCACCCTCTTCCGGGGCTTCGCGGGGATCAGGCACCCCGACGACCCGTACGACGAGCGGTCGGGCATCGGCCTGGGCCGCAGGCTCCTCTTCCAGGACGTCCCCGAGGGCAAGACGGTCAAGAACCGCCTGCACATCGACATCCACGGCGAGTCCGGCGACCTGGAGGGGCTCGTGTCCCGCCTGGAGGCGCTGGGCGCGAGCCGCGTCACCGAGCAGGACCAGGGCCCCGCGGGCCACTGGTGGGTCATGCGGGACCCCGAGGGGAACGAGTTCTGCGCGAGCTGAGCGCGCGGGCCCCCGGGCGCCCGACGGCGAACGGGCGGGCGGGCACCGTGGCCCGTCCCGCCCGCTACGCGCGCTGTCGCGCTACCGCCTTCCGGGGATCACCTGAAGACGTCGGGGAGCATCTCCGGCAGCGCGCCGCCGAAGGGGTCCCGCGGGTCGATCTCCAGCACCTCGGCGTCGCTGGGCGGCGTGAAGTCGAAGACCGCGCCCGGCGGCTGCGCGTAGTCGATCTGCGAGAACGCCACGTCCAGCGCCCTCCCGTCGGGGCCGTCGGCCGTGATCGCCAGCGGCACGCCGGTCTCGCCGTCCACCGATATGCGGGTCTCGCCGACCTGGCCGTCCTCCGCCTTCGGCGTCACGACCAACTGGTAGGCGCTGCGCCCGGCCACCTGGGCCGTGCCGTCCACCGAGATGTCCGCGTGCTCCCCGGCCGCCTCCAGCAGCCGCTCGGCCAGCTCGTGCGGCGTCAGCGTGGACGTCCAGCCCTCCGCGCCCCCGTCCCCGTGTGCGGCGTCCCGCGCCTCCTCGGGCACCTGGGCCTCGTACACCGTGTTGGTCTCGGAGTCGTACGCCCACACCCGGTCACCGTTGCGGATCACGCTGAACTCATCCGAGCCGCTCTCCACGCTCACCCGCTGCCGGTCCTGGCCGTCGACCGCGACCTCCAGCGTGCTGTCCCCGGTGGCCAGCTCCGCGAGCCGCCCCGCGGGCCCCTCGATCCCGCTCAGCACGCCGTCCAGCATGCCTCCCAGGTCGGGAACGCCGAGGTCGGCGTCCACCTGCACGGTCCCGGACAGCTGCGCCGTGTCCGCCTCCGCGATCCGGACGATCAGCTCCTCGGCCGTGACCTCCGGCAGATCCGGGCTCCCGTCGCTCGCCAGAGCGGGCCACAGGCCCGCCCCCACCGCGGCGATTCCCGCCACGATCGCCGTCGGCACGACCGCCCGCCGGATAGTGCTGTTCCCTGCCATCGCATGCCCCTCCACTCGGCTTCAGCACCACCAATTGCACCAGGCCGGGCGCAATCCGGCATCCGCCCACGGGAGTCCCCCGGCCTACACCCACGGGATGACCGCACCCACCACGCGGCCCCGCCATCCCGTAGGGGTTGTACCCACCGCGAAGGCAGGGTTCACCCGCGGGTCACTAGGCGGTACGGTCCGCGACCGCGTCGCACAGCTCGGCCAGCGCCGACTTCGCCGGGCCCGCGGGGAGCGGCGCCAGCGTTCTCCTGGCCTGCTCCGCGAACGACAGCGCGTCGCGCTGCGCCGCCCTCAGCGCCGGGTGGGCGCGCATCGCCGCCAGCGCCTCCGCGTGCCGCCCGTCGTCCGTCAGGTCGCCCTCCAGGAGCGCGCACAGCGCCAGGTCCTCCGGTGAGCCGCCCTTGGCCGCCATCTCCCGCAGCCGCAGCACCGGCAGCGTGGCGACGCCCTCGCGCAGATCGGTCCCCGGCGTCTTCCCCGACTCCCCGCCGTCGCTGACGATGTCCAGCACGTCGTCGGCGAGCTGGAAGGCGATGCCGATCCGTTCGCCGTACTGGGCCAGCACGCTCACCATGGAGTCCGGGGCCCCCGACATCAGCGCGCCCATCCGGCCGGCCACGGCGATCAGCGAGCCGGTCTTGCCGGCCAGCACGTCCAGGTGGTGGGCGATGGGGTCCTCCCCCTCGCGCGGCCCCGCCGTCTCCAGGATCTGACCGGTCACCAGCCGCTCGAACGCCTCGGCCTGGATGCGCACCGCGGCCGGGCCCAGGTCCGCCACTATCGTCGAGGCCCTGGCGAAGAGGAAGTCGCCGGTGAGCACCGCCACGGAGTTGTTCCAACGGGCGTTGGCGCTGGGCACCCCGCGCCTGATCTCGGCCTGGTCCATGATGTCGTCGTGATACAGCGTCGCGAGGTGCGTCAGCTCGACGACCACCGCCGAGGGCACCACGCCGGGCGCGTGCGGGTCGCCGAACTGCGAGGCCAGGAGCAGCAACAGCGGCCGGAAACGCTTCCCTCCGGCCCGTGCCAGGTGCCGGGCCGCCTCCGTCATGAAGGGGACATCGCTCTTGGTGGCCTCGGCGAGACCCGCCTCCACAGCCGCGAGACCGGCCTGAACATCGGCCTCCATGGCCTGGTCCCGCACGCTCACCCCGAAGGGCCCCACGACGGTCACGAGCGTTCTCCCTGTCTCACGTGCGTTGTCTTTCGGCAGCGTAGCCGGTCGCCAGTGGATCACAGCCGAAGGGCCGCCCACCCGGGGCCCGTCACCTAGGGTGTGGGCCATGCCCGACCCCAGCCTGTTCGGCATCGACAACCTGCCCTACGGCGTCTTCAGCACGGCCGGTGACCCCGGCACGCGCCGCATCGGCGTCCGCTACCACGACCGGGTCCTCGACGCCGCGGGGGCCGCCCGCGCCCTCGGCTCCCGGCACGCCCAACTGCTCGCCGCCCCGGGGCTCGACCCGCTGCTCGCCGCGGGCCGCCCGGTGTGGCGCGCGGTCCGCGCCGAGCTGCGCGCCTGGCTCGGCTCCCCCGAGCACCGCGAGGCCGTCGAGCCGCTGCTCCTCCCGCTGGCCTCCGTCACGCCGCACCTGCCGTTCGAGGTCGCCGACTACGTCGACTTCTACGCCAGCGAGCACCACGCGGCGGCCGTGGGCCGGATCTTCCGCCCCGAGACGCCGCCGCTGCCGCCCAACTGGAAGCACCTGCCGATCGGTTACCACGGCCGCGCGGGCACGGTCGTCGTCTCCGGCACCCCCGTCGTCCGGCCGAACGGCCAGCGCCGCCCCTCCGCGCCCGGCGAGGCGCCCCGGTTCGGGCCCTCCCTGCGGCTGGACATCGAGGCCGAGGTCGGCTTCGTCGTCGGCACCCCGTCCCCGCTCGGCACCCCCGTGCCCCAAGGGGCGTTCCGCGACCACGTCTTCGGTCTCTGCCTGCTCAACGACTGGTCCGCGCGCGACATCCAGGCATGGGAGTACGTGCCGCTCGGCCCGTTCCTCGGCAAGTCCTTCGCCACCTCGGTCTCGCCGTGGATCACCCCGATCGACGCCCTGGACGCCGCGCGGACCGCGCCGCCCCCGCGCGACGAACCGCTGCTCCCCTATCTGGACGACGGCCCCGGAACCGGCGTCGAACCCGGCGGGTTCGACCTGCGCATCGAGGTGCGACTGGGGGGCAGGGTGATCTCCGAGCCGCCGTTCTCCGCCATGTACTGGACGGCCGCACAGCAGTTGGCCCACCTCACGGTCAACGGGGCACGGCTGCGCACCGGCGACCTGTACGCCTCGGGAACGGTCAGCGGCCCCGGCGCGCACGAGCGCGGCTCCCTGCTCGAACTGACCTGGGGCGGCCGGGACCCCCTCCCCCTGCCGGGCGGCCCGCGCACGTTCCTGGAGGACGGCGACGAGGTGGAGATCACCGCGTGGGCGCCGGGTCCCGCCCCCGGCTCGCGCATCGGCCTGGGCGCGGTGACGGGCCGGATCGAACCGGCCGTCCCCCTGACGCACTGACGCACTGACGCACCGGGAGGCCGGTTGGTGCCCGAGCGCGGCAGAGGAGGTATCAGTCCCGTGGCGAATGCCACATAGGCGTAACACTTCGGACTACCCCACTATCCGCCGGGATAACCTGCCACGACCACGTTCGACATTTGAGGGGAACCCATGCGTAGGTCCATACGGCTCGTCGCCCCGGCAGCCGCGGCGGCAGCCGCGCTGCTGTTGAGCGGCTGCGGCGGCGACAAGGAAGGCAGCCCGTTCGGGAGCGGCGCATTCGACCCGGAGGATGTTCCCGAAGCCCCCGAGATGCCCGAGTTCGACGAGAGCGTCGAGGGTGCCGACGGCGGCGAGATCGAGGTCCCCCCGCCCTCCGGCGACAGCGGCGGTGACAGCGGCGGCGACTCGGGCGGTGACAGCGGTGGCGCCACCGGCGGCGGTGGCGGCGACGGCTCGTACGACGGGATGTGGATCACCACGGCCGCCGACGGCGGCGAGGCCACGTTCATCATCTCGGCCGGGAGCGTCTCCTTCGAGGAGAGCGACAGCATGGAGGGTGACCTGTGCTCGGGCACCCTCTCGGGCGACGCCCTGACCATGACCTGTACGCAGATCGGCGACAGCGCGTTCACCGAGACCTCGGCGACGTTCGCCATGAACGGCGAGACGCTCAACGTGGCCTGGGGCTCGGGCGCCTCCCAGGAGTACACGTCCGCGTACTGACGCGGAAGGGGTGCCGACGGCACCGAGGAGGCAAGGCAACGCAAGGCCGGAGGGCCGGACCCGCGGGTCCGGCCCTCCGGCCTTGCGCGTGCGGGCGTGCGCGCGTCAGCGCACGAACACCCCGGCGTCGCTCGCCAGATCGAGGAAGTACTGCGGGGCCACGCCCAGCACCACCGTGACCGCCGCCGCGAGGCCCACCACGGACATCGTCAGCGGGGACGGGATGACGACCGAGGGCCCGTCGGGCTTGGGCTCGCTGAAGAACATCAGCACGATCACCCGGATGTAGAAGAACGCGGCGATGGCCGAGGCCAGCACGCCCACGATCACCAGGCCCATCGCGCCCGCGTCGGCCGCCGCCCTGAAGACCGCGAACTTCCCCGAGAAGCCGGAGGTCAGCGGAATCCCGGCGAACGCCAGCAGGAACAGCGCGAAGACCGCCGCCAGCAGCGGCGAACGCCGCCCGAGCCCGGCCCACTTCGACAGGTGGGTCGCCTCGCCCCCCGCGTCCCGCACCAGCGTCACCACGGCGAAGGCGCCCAGCGTCACGAACGAGTACGCCGCCAGGTAGAACAGCACCGAGGACACGCCGTCCTCGGTCACCGCCACCACACCGGCCAGGATGAACCCGGCGTGCGCGATGGAGGAGTACGCCAGCAGCCGCTTCACATCGGTCTGCGTGATGGCGATGACGGCGCCCGCCACCATGGAGGCGATGGCCACGCCCCACAGCACCGGCTCCCAGTCCCAGCGCAGCCCCGGCAGCACCACGTACAGCAGCCGCAGCAGCGCCCCGAAGGCCGCCACCTTGGTGGCCGCGGCCATGAACCCGGTGACCGGCGTCGGCGCGCCCTGGTAGACGTCGGGCGTCCACATGTGGAACGGCACCGCGCCCACCTTGAACAGCAGCCCCATCGAGATCATCGCGCCGCCGATCAGCAGCAGCGCGTCGTTGCCCATGGTGGAGGCGAGCCCCGCGTTCACGGCGGCGGGCTGGCCGCTGACCACGTCCGCGATGCCCGAGTAGCTCACCGTGCCCGCGTAGCCGTAGATCATCGCGATGCCGAAGAGCAGGAACGCCGAGGCGAACGCGCCCAGCAGGAAGTACTTCAGGGCCGCCTCCTGCGACAGCAGCCGCCGGCGGCGGGCCAGCGCGCAGAGCAGGTAGAGCGGCAGCGACAGGACCTCCAGCGCGATGAACAGCACCAGCAGGTCGTTGGCCATCGGGAAGAGCAGCATGCCGCCGATGGCGAAGAGCAGCAGCGGGAAGATCTCGGTGGTGGTGTGCCCCGCCTTGGTCGCCTCGAACTCGGCCGGGCCGCCGGGGACCGCCGCGGGCTGCGCCGCGAACGAGTCCACGAGGGCGCCGTGCGCGGCGGGTTCGAGCCGCCGCTCGGCGAAGAGGAACACCGACGCCAGGCCGACCAGCAGGATCAGGCCCTGGAGGAACAGCGCCGGGCCGTCCACGGCCAGCGATCCCATGCCCGCGATCTGCGCCTCGCTCGTCGCGTGCCCGTCGGAGGCGAGCACCACCACGGCGGCGAACGCGGCCACCAGCGCAGCCGCGCCCAGCACCACCTCGGCGGTGTGCCGGACGGCGCGCGGCGCGAACGCCTCGATCAGGACGCCGATGACGGCCGCGCCGAACACGATCAGGCTCGGTGACAGCGCGGCCCACTCAATGACCGGAGCCTCAAGCTCCCCCGGATTCATACTGCGCCGCCTCCGTTCGCTTCTCCGCCCGCGCGGCAGCGTGCGGCCATCGTACGAGTCTGCGGCTCGGCAGCCGCACTGGGGGAACCACCCGGACGAAGTCTGGGGGAGTCGCTCACCGACCCGCCTCCACTTCGTCTGCGTCCGCGATCTGCGGTTCCGGATCCGTCTGGTCGACGTCCGACAGGGTGTGCTCCACCGCCGGGTTGACGATGTCGGTCAGCGGCTGCGGGTAGACGCCGAGGAAGATCAGCAGCGCGATCAGCGGCGCCACCACGGCGAGCTCCCGCACCCGGAGGTCGGGCAGCTTCTCCAGACCCGGCTTCACCGGCCCCGTCATCGTCCGCTGGTACAGCACCAGGACATACAGCGCCGCCAGCACTATGCCGGCGCTCGCGATGATCCCGGCCACCTCATACCGGCTGAACGTGCCGACCAGCACGAGGAATTCACTGATGAACGGGCCCGTGCCCGGCAGCGAGAGCGTCGCGAGCCCGCCGATGAGGAACGTCCCGGCCAGCATCGGCGCCGTCTTCTGCACGCCCCCGTAGTCCGAGATCAGGCGCGAGCCGCGGCGGGAGATCAGGAACCCGGCCACCAGCATCAGCGCCGCCGTGGCGATGCCGTGGTTGACCATGTAGAGCGTCGCGCCGCCCTGGCCCTGGCTGGTCATCGCGAAGATGCCCAGCACGATGAACCCGAAGTGGCTGATCGACGCGTAGGCGATCAGCCGCTTCATGTCCCGCTGGCCGAGGGCCAGCAGCGCGCCGTACAGGATGCTGACCAGCGCGAGCGTGATCACCACCGGCGTCGCCCACTCGCTGGCCTCGGGGAAGAGCCCGAGGCAGAAGCGGAGCATGGCGAACGTGCCGACCTTGTCGACCACGGCCGTGATCAGCACGGCCACCGGCGCCGTCGACTCGCCCATGGCGTTGGGCAGCCAGGTGTGCACCGGCCACAGCGGCGCCTTGATGGCGAACGCCACGAAGAAGCCGAGGAAGAGCCAGCGCTCGGTCCCGGTGGCCAGCTCCAGATCGCCCGAGGCGCGCGCCTCCAGGATTGCCTGGAGCGAGAACGTTCCCGTCTCCAGCTGGTCGGAGGTGGCGACGAACAGGCCGATCACCGCGGCCAGCATCACCAGGCCGCCGACCAGGTTGTACAGGAGGAACTTGACGGCCGCGTACGACCGCTGGCGCGCCTGCCCCTCCTCGCCCTGCTCCCCGGCCCGGTCCCCGAAGCCGCCGATGAGGAAGTACATCGGGATGAGCATGGCTTCGAAGAAGATGTAGAAGAGGAAGATGTCCGTGGCCGCGAAGGACACGATGACCATCGCCTCGACCGCGAGGATCAGCGCGAAGAAGCCCTGGGTGGGCCGCCACCGCCGGCTCGCCGGGGCCTCGTCGCCCTCCCTGGGGTCGGCGTCGTTCCAGCCGGCGCCGATGAGGAACGGGATCAGCACGGCCGTCAGCGCGATCATCGCGACGCCGATGCCGTCCACGCCCAGCTCGTACCGGACCCCGAAGTCCTCGATCCAGCTGCGGGACTCGGTGAGCTGGTAGCGGTCGGCGCCGTCGCCGGTGTCGAACCGCAGCAGCACGGCGGCGGCGAAGCCGACCGTGGCCAGCGAGAACAGCAGCGCCAGCCACTTGGCCGCGCCGGTCCGCGCCGCGGGCACCGCGGCCGTGAGGACGGCGCCGATGGCGGGGGTGAGGGCCGTGGCCGTCAGCAAGGGAAATGACATATCAGACTCCTCAGACCGCCCTCATCAGCAGGGTCGCGGCGACGAGCAGAGCCGCGCCGCCGAACATGGAGACCGCGTAGGAGCGGGCGAAGCCGTTCTGGACCCGGCGCAGCCGCCCGGACAGACCGCCGAACGAGGCGGCGGTGCCGTTGACCACCCCGTCCACCAGCTTGTGGTCGACGTAGACGAGGCCGCGGGTCAGGTAGTTGCCCGGCTGGACGAAGGCGGCGTGGTTGAAGTCGTCCTGGAGCAGGTCGCGCCGGGCGGCGCGGGTCAGGAACCGGCCCCGCGGCGCCACCACGGGCACCGGGCGGCGGCCGTACTGGAACCAGGCCCCGGCGACGCCGACCACCATCACCGCGGTGGCGGCGAGGCCGACCGTGCCGTGGCTGACGGGCGAGTCGCCGTGTTCGAGGCCGGTCACCGGCTCCAGCCAGTGCACGAAGTTCTCGTTGAAGTCGAAGAAGTAGCCCGCCCCGACCGAGCCGATCGCCAGCACGACCATGGGGATCGTCATGCTCAGCGGGGACTCGTGCGGGTGCGGCTCGTGCCCGTGGGCGTCCGGCTGCCACCGCTTCTCGCCGAAGAACGTCAGCAGCATGATCCGCGTCATGTAATACGCGGTCAGCGCGGCGCCGAGCAGCATCACGCCGCCGAGGATCCAGCCCTCGGTGCCGCCCTTGCTGAACCCGGCGTAGATGATCTCGTCCTTCGAGAAGAAGCCCGACAGGTACGGGAAGCCGATGATGGCCAGATAGGCGAGGCCGAAGGTGACGAACGTGACGGGCATGTACCTCCGCAGCCCGCCGTAACGCCTCATGTCCACCTCGTCGTTCATGCCGTGCATGACCGAGCCCGCGCCCAGGAAGAGACCGGCCTTGAAGAAGCCGTGGGTGACCAGGTGCATGATCGCGAAGACGTAGCCGATCGGGCCGAGCCCGGCGGCCAGCATCATGTAGCCGATCTGCGACATGGTCGAGCCGGCCAGCGCCTTCTTGATGTCGTCCTTGGCGCAACCGACGATCGCACCGAAGAGCAGCGTCACCGCGCCCACGACGATCACCACGGTCTGCGCGTCGGGCGCCGCGTTGAAGACGGCGCCGGAGCGGGTGATGAGGTAGACGCCCGCGGTCACCATCGTCGCCGCGTGGATCAGCGCGGAGACCGGGGTCGGGCCCTCCATCGCGTCGCCCAGCCAGGACTGGAGCGGCACCTGGGCCGACTTGCCGCAGGCCGCCAGCAGCAGCATCAGGCCGATGCCGGTCAGCGTGGCCTCGCTCGCGCCCGTGGCCTCGGCGAACACCGGCTCGAACGCGAACGTGCCGAACGTGGTGAACATCAGCAGGATCGCGATGGACAGGCCCACATCGCCGACCCGGTTGACGATGAACGCCTTCTTCGCCGCCGTCGCCGCGCTCGGCTTGTGCTGCCAGAAGCCGATCAGCAGGAACGAGGCGAGGCCCACGCCCTCCCAGCCGACGTACAGCAGCAGGTAGTTGTCGGCGAGGACGAGCAGCAGCATCGCGCCGAGGAACAGGTTGAGGTAGGCGAAGAAGCGCCGCCGCCGCTCGTCGTGCTCCATGTAGCCGACCGAGTAGAGGTGGATCAGCGTGCCCACGCTCGTGATCAGCAGCACGAAGGTCATCGACAGCTGGTCGAGCTGGAACGCGACATCCGCCTGGAAGTCGGCGACCGGCACCCAGCTGAAGAGGTGCTGGTGGAGCGCGCGGTCCTCGCCCTCCTTGCCCAGCAGGTCGAAGAAGAGCACCGCGGCCAGGACGAAGGACACGGCGGCGAGCAGCGTCGCCAGCCAGTGCCCCACACGGTCGAGACGCCGCCCGCCCACCAGCAGCACGGCGGCGCCGAGCAGCGGCGCGCCGACGAGCAGTCCGATCAATGACTCCACTGGTTTCGTCCCCTTACAGCTTCATCAGGCTGGCGTCGTCGACCGAGGCCGAGTGGCGGGAGCGGTAGACCGTCACGATGATGGCGAGCCCGACCACGACCTCGGCGGCGGCCACGACCATCACGAAGAACGCCACGATCTGCCCGTCCAGGTTGCCGTGCATCCGGGAGAAGGTGACCAGCGCCAGGTTGGCGGCGTTCAGCATCAGCTCGACGCACATGAAGACGACGATCGCGTTCCGCCGCAGCAGGACCCCGCAGGCGCCCAGCGTGAACAGCAGGGCGGCGAGGTAGAGGTAGTTCTCGGGGCTCACGGACGGTCCTTCCCGGCCTCGTCGCCGTTCTCGGCGGGGCTGCCGTCGGCGCCGTTCCCGTTGGCGTTCGCGCCCAGCGCCTTCTTCTCGTCCACGTACTCCTGGCCGTGGTACCGGGCCACGCGGCTTTCGAGCGTCGCCACGTCGGCCACGGACTCGCGGTGCACCTCGCGGACCTGGCCGCGGCTGCGGAGCGTGGCGTTGACCGTCAGTTCGGACGGCGTCCCGTCGGGCAGCAGGCCGGGCAGGTCGACCGCGTTGTGCCGGGCGTAGACGCCCGGCGCGGGCAGCGGCGGGAGCTGCTTGCCGCCCCGCACCCGCTCCTCGGCCTGCTCCCGCTGCGTCTTGATGCGCTCGACGCGCTCGCGGTGGGTGAGCAGCGTGGCGCCCACGGCGGCGATCGTCAGCAGGATGCCGGTGACCTCGAACGCCACCACGTAGCGGGTGAACAGCAGCGAGGCCAGGCCCTGGACGTTGCCCCCGGAGTTGGCCTGCGTCAGGCCGGTGAAGGAGCCCACGGACGTCTGGCCGATCCCGGCGATCAGCAGGATGCCGAGGCCGAGCCCGCAGGCGGCGGCCAGCCAGCGCTGGCCCTTGAGGGTCTCCTTCAGGGAGTCCGTGCTGCTGACGCCGACGAGCATCAGGACGAACAGGAAGAGCATCATCACGGCGCCGGTGTAGACGACGATCTGCACCATGCCGAGGAAGTAGGCGCCGTTGGCGAGGTAGAACAGCGCCAGGATCACCATCGTTCCGGCCAGGCAGAGCGCGGAGTGCACCGCGCGCCGCATCAGCACGGTGCCGAGGCCGCCGGCCACGGCCAGCGGTCCGAGCAGCCAGAACTGGACGGCCTCGCCGTTGGACGTCGAGGTCTCGGCCGCGAGGGCGGCGAGGGAGCTCATTTCTCCCCTCCGGACGGATCGTGGAGGCGGGTGGCGGCCAGCACCGCGTCGTCCTCGGCCAGCTGCTCGCCGGTGACGCGCTGCCGGGTGGTGCCGGGCGCGGCGCCCCGCACCTCGCCCCGGTAGTAGGACTGCTCGTCGGTGCCCGGGTACAGGGCGTGCGGCGCCTCGACCATGCCGTCCGTCAGGCCCGCGAGCAGCTCCTCCTTGGTGTAGATCAGGGAGGCGCGGCTGGTGTCGGCGAGCTCGTAGTCGTTCGTCATGGTGAGCGCCCGGGTGGGGCACGCCTCGACGCACAGGCCGCACAGGATGCAGCGCAGGTAGTTGATCTGGTAGACGCGGCCGTAGCGCTCGCCCGGGGAGTAGCGCTCCTCCTCGGTGTTGTCCGCGCCCTCGACGTAGATCGCGTCCGCCGGACAGGCCCAGGCGCACAGCTCGCAGCCGATGCACTTCTCCAGGCCGTCCGGGTGGCGGTTGAGCTGGTGGCGGCCGTGGAAGCGGGGCGCGGTGGGCTTCTTCTCCTCCGGGTACTGCTCGGTGAGCCGCTTCTTGAACATGGCCTTGAAGGTCACGCCGAAGCCGCCCACGGGATTGCGGAACTCAGCCATCGTCGCCCTCCCTTCCTTCGGGGCTTCCTTCGGTGGAGCCTGCGGTGCCGCCCGGCGCGTCAGCAGCGACCGACGCCGTCGCCCGCTCGGCCCGCGACGGGCGGCGCGGCACCGGCGGCAGGGTCTGTCCCGGCAGCGGCGGAACGGGGTAGCCGCCCGCCATCGGGTCGAACGGCGCCTCGCGCGCCTCGGTCTCCGTCTCGTCGCGGCGCTGCTCGGCCCGGTCGCGGAAGACGTCGACCACGAAGGAGAGCAGCAGGAGCACGAGGCCCCCGCCCAGCACCCACATCACGATGTCGCCGAAGGCGTAGTCCTCGTTCTCCATCGCGCGCACGGTGGCGACCAGCATCAGCCACACCAGCGCGATCGGGATGAGGACCTTCCAGCCGAGCACCATGAACTGGTCGTAGCGCACGCGCGGCAGGGAGGCGCGGATCCAGACGAAGAAGAAGATCACCGCGACGAGCTTCACGGTGAACCAGAGCATCGGCCACCAGCCGGAGTTGGCGCCCTCCCAGAAGCTCAGCGGCGCCGGGGCCCGCCAGCCGCCGAGGAAGAGGGTGACCATCAGGGCCGAGACCGTCACGGTGTGGATGTACTCGGACATCATGAAGAAGGCGAACTTGATCGACGAGTACTCGGTGAGGTACCCGCCGACGAGGTCACCCTCGGACTCCGGCATGTCGAACGGCGGGCGGTGCGCCTCGCCGACCATCGACACCATGTAGATGAGGAACGAGACGGGCAGCAGGATCATGAACCACCGGTCGTCCTGCGCCTCCACGATGGCCGAGGTGGACATCGACCCGGAGTACAGGAAGACGGCCGCGAAGGACAGGCCCATCGCGACCTCGTAGGAGATGATCTGCGCCGTGGCCCGCACGCCGCCGAGCAGCGGGTAGGTGGACCCGGAGGACCAGCCCGCGAGCACCGTGCCGTAGACCGCGATGGCCGCGGTCGCCAGCACGTAGAGCAGCGCGACCGGCAGGTCGGTGAGCTGGAGGACGGTCTCGGTCCCGAAGATGCTGACCGGGTCGTCCTTGGGGCCGAAGGGGATCACCGCGATCGCCATCAGGGCGGGGATCGTGGCGAGCATCGGCGCCAGGATGTAGAGCACCTTGTCGGCGCCCTTGACGACGACGTCCTCCTTCAGCATCAGCTTGATGCCGTCGGCCAGCGACTGGAGCATGCCCCAGGGGCCGTGCCGGTTGGGGCCGATGCGCAGCTGCATCCAGCCGAGCACCTTGCGCTCCATCACGATGCAGATGAGCACGGTGACCAGCAGGAACGCGAAGCAGAAGACCGCCTTGAGCAGGATCAGCCAGAACGGGTCGTTCCCGAACATGGACAGGTCCGGTTCCTGGGCGAGCGCCATCACGCGTTCACCTCCTCAGACTCGGCGTCCCCGGCGGCCTCGGCCGTCACGGGGGAGACGCGGACGACGCTGCCCGGCACGCTGCCGAGGTCCTGGTAGGCGCCGCCGCCCACGGAGTTGAGCGGGATCCAGACCACCCGGTCCGGCATCTCCTCGGTGACCGCGAGCGGCAGGGCGAGGGAGCCCGCGGGTCCCGCGACGGAGAGCGGGTCGCCGTCCTCGACCCCGGCCTCGCGGGCGGTCGCGGGCGAGAGGCGGGCGACGGCCGCGTGGCGCGTTCCGGCGAGGGCCTTGTCGCCGACCTGGAGCGTTCCCTGGTCGAGCAGGAGCCGGTGACCGGCGAGAACGGCCTCGCCCTCGCCGGGGCTCGGCAGGTCGGCGGGCGTCGCGGTCGGGCCGAGCGGCAGGTCGCCGCGCCAGTCGGCGAGGGAGCCGAGCTCCCGCCTGATGGTCTGCACGTCGGGCAGGCCCAGGTGCGCGTCCATCGCGTCGGCCAGCATGTTCAGGGCCCGCGCGTCGGTCTGCACCAGGCGGCGGGTCATCTGGTCGGGCTTGATCGCGGCGGTGAACGGGCGGGAGCGCCCCTCCCAGTTGAGGAAGGTGCCGCTCTTCTCGACCACGGCGGCGACCGGCAGGACCACGTGGGCGCGCCGGGTGACCTCGGTGGGCCGCAGCTCCAGGCTGATCAGGAAGCCGCTCTCCGCGACGCGGTCGAGGGCCGCGGCGGCGCGGGCCGGGTCGGGCAGGTCGGCGATGTCCACGCCGCCCACCACCAGGGCCCCGATCAGCCCCTCGGCCGCGGCCTCGACGATCTTCCCGGTGTCCCGGGCGGGCCGCTCGGGCAGCGCGCCCAGGCCCCAGGCGCCCGCGACCTCCTGGCGGGCCCGCCGGGAGGACTCGGGCCGCCCGCCGGGCAGCAGCCCCGGCAGCGCGCCCGCCTCGACGGCGCCGCGCTCGCCGGCCCGGCGCGGAATCCACACCAGGGTGGCTCCGGTGGCGGCGGCAGCGGCGACGGCGGCGGTGTAGCCGCCGGGGACGGCGGCGAGCCGCTCGCCCACGATGATCAGCGCGCCCTCGGCACGCAGCGCCTCGGCGGCGCCGCGCCCGCGGTCGTCCAGGCCCTCGCCGTCGGCCAGCGCGTTCAGCCAGGCGGGCTCGGTCCCCGGCGCCGCCGCGAGCAGCGTGCCGCCGGTCTTGGCCAGGCCGCGGGTGATGTGCGTGGCGACGGAGAAGACCCGGGTGCCGCGCTTGCGGTTGCCCTTCCGCAGCCGCAGGAAGACGCCGGGGGCCTCCTCCTCGGACTCGAAGCCGACCAGCAGCACGGCCGGCGCGGTTTCGAGCGACGCGTGGGTGGGCCCGCTCCCGTCGAGGTCGAGCCCGTGCCCCGCGACGCGGGAGGCTAGGAACGCCGCCTCCTCCGCGCTGTGCGGCCTGGCCCGGAAGTCCACGTCGTTGGTCGACAGGGCGACCCGCGCGAACTTGGCGTAGGCGTAGGCGTCCTCGACGGTCAGCCGGCCGCCGGTGAGAACCGCCGCGTCCCTGTCCCCGACCCGGGCGAGGCCCTCGGCGGCGACGCGCAGCGCCTCGGGCCAGCTGACGGGCGCCAGTTCGCCGGTCTCCGCGTCCCGCACCAGCGGGGAGGTGAGCCGGTCGGGCTGCTGGGCGTAGCGGAACGCGAAGCGGCCCTTGTCGCAGATCCACTCCTCGTTGACCTGCGGGTCGTCGGCGGCCATCCGCCGCATGACCTTGCCGCGCCGGTGGTCGGTGCGGGTGGCGCAGCCGCCGGCGCAGTGCTCGCAGACGCTCGGCGAGGAGACCAGGTCGAACGGGCGCGAGCGGAACCGGTAGGCGGCGGAGGTGAGCGCGCCGACCGGGCAGATCTGGATGGTGTTGCCGGAGAAGTACGACTCGAACGGGTCGCCCTCGCCGGTTCCCACCTGCTGGAGCGCGCCCCGCTCCAGCATCTCGATCATGGGGTCGCCCGCGACCTGGTTGGAGAAACGGGTACAGCGGGCGCAGAGCACGCACCGCTCGCGGTCGAGCAGCACCTGCGCGGAGATCGGCACCGGCTTGTCGAACGTCCGCTTGACGCCGTCGAACCGGGTCTCGGGGGCGCCGGTGCTCATCGCCTGGTTCTGCAAGGGGCACTCGCCGCCCTTGTCGCAGACCGGGCAGTCCAGCGGGTGGTTGATCAGCAGCAGCTCCATCACGCCGCGCTGCGCCTTCTCGGCGACGGGCGAGCTGAGCTGCGTCTTGACGACCATGCCGTCGGTGCAGGTGATCGTGCAGGAGGCCATCGGCTTGCGCTGGCCCTCGACCTCCACGATGCACTGCCGGCAGGCACCCGCCGGGTCGAGCAGCGGGTGGTCGCAGAACCGCGGGATCTCGATGCCCAACTGCTCGGCGGCGCGGATGACCAGGGTGCCCTTGGGCACCGAGATCTCGATGCCGTCGATCGTCAGCGTCACCAGGTCTTCGGCGGACTTGGCGGCCTCGGCGGCCTCGGCCGTCATGCGTTCACCTCCTGGTGAGCTTCGGTGCCGTTGTCCGCCCAGGCGGTGGACTTGGCCGGGTCGAACGGGCAGCCGCCCTGGGTGACATGCCGCTCGTACTCCTCGCGGAAGAAGTTCAGCGAGGAGAAGATCGGGCTGGCCGCGCCGTCGCCGAGGGCGCAGAACGACCTGCCGTTGATGTTGTCCGCGATGTCCGCGATCTTGTCGATGTCGCTGAGCAGGCCCTTGCCCGACTCGATGTCGCGGAGCAGCTGGACGAGCCAGTACGTGCCCTCGCGGCAGGGCGTGCACTTGCCGCACGACTCGTGCTCGTAGAACTCGGTCCACCGGGTGACGGCGCGGACCACGCAGGTGGTCTCGTCGAAGCACTGGAGCGCCTTGGTGCCGAGCATCGACCCGGCGCTCAGCACGCCCTCGTAGTCGAGGGGCACGTCCAGGTGCTCCTCGGTGAACATCGGCGTCGAGGAGCCGCCCGGCGTCCAGAACTTGAGCCGGTGGCCGGGGCGGATCCCGCCGCTCATCTGGAGCAGCTCGCGCAGCGTGATGCCGAGCGGCGCCTCGTACTGGCCGGGGCGCGCGACATGTCCGGAGAGCGAGTACAGCGTGAAGCCCGGGGACTTCTCGCTGCCCATGGAGCGGAACCACTCCTTGCCGCGGTCGATGATGGCGGGAACCGAGGCGATGGACTCGACGTTGTTCACCACGGTGGGGCAGGCGTACAGGCCGGCGACCGCGGGGAAGGGGGGCCTGAGCCTTGGCTGTCCGCGACGTCCCTCCAGGGAGTCGAGCAGCGCGGTCTCCTCGCCGCAGATGTACGCGCCGGCGCCGGCGTGCACGGTGAGTTCCAGGTCGCCGCCCTCGCCCAGCGCGCCCTTGCCGAGGTAGCCCGCGGCGTACGCCTCGGCCACCGCGGAGTGGAGGCGGCGCAGCACGGGGACGACCTCGCCGCGCAGGTAGATGAAGGCGTGGTTGGAGCGGATGGCGTGGCAGGCGATCACGATGCCCTCGATGAGGGAGTGCGGGTTCGCCAGCAGCAGCGGGATGTCCTTGCAGGTGCCGGGCTCGGACTCGTCCGCGTTCACCACCAGGTAGTGCGGCTTGTTGTCGCCCTGCGGGATGAACTGCCACTTCATGCCCGTGGGAAAGCCCGCGCCGCCGCGCCCGCGCAGCCCCGCGTCCTTGACGTAGGCGATCACGTCGTCGGGCGGCATGGCCAGGGCCTTGTCCAGGCCCCGGTAGCCGCCGTTGGCCCGGTAGACGTCCAGCGTCCAGGACCTCTCCTGGTCCCAGAACGCGGAGAGCACCGGGGTCAGAAGCTTCTCCGGACTGGTCTCGTCGACGGTGCCGTTCATCGCTCACCCTCCTCGGTCACCGGGCCGGCGGGGTGGTTCGGGTCGGACGCCGAGCTCGGCTGCGGGGCGTCGTGGCGGCTCTCGTGCGTCGACGGGGGCCGGTCGTGCGGGAGGCTCGGGTTCCGCGGGGCGACCACGGTGGCGGGGCCGGTCTCGCCCTTGGCCAGCCGGAGCCCGGCCAGCGAGGCGGGCCCGGCGCTGCCGCCGGCCTCGGTGGCGCCGGGGCGCTCATCGGGGAACCCGGCCAGCAGGCGGGCGGTCTTCTTGAAGTCGCACAGCGGGGCGCCCCGGGTGGGGGTCACCTCGGCGCCGGCGCGCAGCTCGTCGACCAGCCGCTTGGCGGACTCGACGGTCTGGTTGTCGAAGAACTCCCAGTTGACCATGAGCACGGGCGCGAAGTCGCAGGCCGCGTTGCACTCGATGTGCTCCAGGGTGACCTTGCCGTCCTCGGTGGTCTCCCCGTTGCCCACGCCCAGGTGGCTCTTGAGGGCGTCGAAGATGGCGTCGCCGCCGAGCACCGCGCACAGGGTGTTGGTGCAGACCCCCACCTGGTACTCGCCCGAGGGCTTGCGCCGGTACATCGTGTAGAACGTGGCGACCGCGGACACCTCGGCGGTGGTCAGGTCCAGCACCTCGGCGCAGAACTGCATGCCGGTGCGGGTGACATGGCCCTCCTCGGACTGCACGAGGTGGAGCAGCGGCAGCAGGGCCGAGCGGCTGTCCGGATAGCGGGCCACCACCTCGGCGGCGTCCGCCTCCAGCCGTGCCCTGACCTCGGCCGGGTAGTCGGGCGCCGGCATCGGCGGGATGCCGAGCTGCACGTCGGTGCCGCCCGCGGTGGACGGTGTCTCGTTGACGCTCACCGGTCGACGCCTCCCATCACGGGGTCGATGGACGCCACCGCGACGATGACGTCGGCGAACATGCCGCCCTCGCACATCGCCGCCATGGACTGGAGGTTGGTGAAGGAGGGGTCGCGGAAGTGGACCCGGTAGGGCCGGGTTCCGCCGTCGCTGACGATGTGCACCCCGAGCTCGCCCTTGGGGGACTCGACCGCCGTGTAGACCTGCCCCGGCGGCACGCGGAACCCCTCGGTGACCAGCTTGAAGTGGTGGATCAGCGCCTCCATGGAGGTGCCCATGATGTTCTTGATGTGGTCCAGCGAGTTCCCCAGGCCGTCGGGGCCGAGGGCGAGCTGGGCGGGCCAGGCGATCTTCTTGTCGGCCACCATGACCGGTCCCGGCTCCAGGCGGTCGATGCACTGCTCGACGATGCGCAGCGACTGCCGCATCTCCTCCAGGCGCAGCAGGAACCGGCCGAACGAGTCGCAGGTGTCGGTGGTCGGCACGTCGAACTCGTAGTTCTCGTACCCGCAGTAGGGGTCGGTCTTCCGCAGGTCGTGCGGGAGCCCGGCGGACCGCAGGATGGGGCCGGTGGCGCCGAGGGCGAGACAGCCGGCGAGGTCGAGGTGGCCGACGTCCTTCAGCCGCGCCTTGAACACCGGGTTGCCCGTGCAGAGCTTGTCGTACTCGTCGATGTTCTTGCGCATCTTGGTGATGAACTCGCGCAGCGAGTCGACCGCGCCCGGCGGCAGGTCCTGGGCGAGGCCCCCGGGGCGGATGAACGCGTGGTTCATGCGGAGCCCGGTGATCAACTCGAAGATGTCGAGGCAGAGTTCGCGGTCGCGGAACCCGTAGATCATGACCGTCGTGGCGCCGAGCTCCATCCCGCCGGTGGCGATGGCCACGAAGTGGGAGGAGAGCCGGTTGATCTCCATCAGCAGGACGCGGATGATGCTCGCCCGGTCCGGCACGTCGTCGGTGATGCCGAGGAGCTTCTCCACGCCGAGGCAGTACGCCGCCTCGTTGAAGAACGGCGTGAGGTAGTCCATGCGCGTGACGAACGTGGTGCCCTGCGTCCAGGTGCGGTATTCGAGGTTCTTCTCGATCCCGGTGTGCAGGTAGCCGATGCCCGCCCTGGCCTCGGTGACCGTCTCGCCGTCGATCTCCAGGATCAGCCGCAGCACGCCGTGTGTGGAGGGGTGCTGCGGGCCCATGTTGACGATGATCTTCTCGTCGTCGCCGCGCTCGGCGACCTCCTGGGCGATCCCGTCCCAGTCGCCGCCGGTGACGGTGTAGACGGTGCCTTCCGTGGTCTCCCTGGCCCCCGCGGGCCGGGTCGCGTGTGTGGTCATCAGCTGTACGACCTCCGCTGGTCGGGTGCCGGGATCTGGGCGCCCTTGTACTCGACGGGGATGCCGCCGAGCGGGTAGTCCTTGCGCTGCGGGAAGCCCTGCCAGTCGTCGGGCATCATGATCCGCGTCAACGCGGGGTGACCGTCGAAGACGAGGCCGAAGAAGTCGTAGACCTCGCGCTCGTGCCAGTCGTTGGTCGGGTAGACCTCGACGACGGACGGGATGTGCGGATCGGCGTCGGGCGCGCTGACCTCGACCCGGATGAGCCGGCCGTGGGTGAGCGAGCGCAGGTGGTAGACGGCGTGCAGTTCGCGGCCCGCGTCGGCGGGGTTGTGCACACCGCTGACGCCGGTGCACAGCTCGAACCGCAGCGCCGGGTCGTCCCTGAGGGTCCGCGCGACGGCGAGCAGGTGCTCGCGGGCGATGTGGAACGTGACCTCGCCGCGGTCCACGACGGTCTTCTCGATCGCCGTCCCGGGGTCGATCCCCTGTTCCTCCAGGGCCCCTTCGAGTTCGTCGGCGACCTCGTCGAAGTACCCGCCGTACGGCCGCGAACCGGCCCCCGGCATCCGGACCGTCCGGGCCAGCCCGCCGTAGCCGGTGGTGTCACCGCCGTTGTCGGCGCCGAACATCCCCCGCCGCTGGGCGATGGCCTCTCCGGCCTCCCCACGCGGCGCGGGAACGTCGTTTGTGCTTGTGTTCCCGTTCACCTGCACATCTCCCTAGCAGGTCCATTCCCAACACGACCATCCCCCACCAGACGCCGAACACCGACCCCAAGCCCACCCCGACCTGCGGAGATCGGACGTCGAGACACAAGCCCGTACGGCCCTGCGGAGGCCCGACACAGAGGCACAAGCCCGTCCCGCCCTGCGGAGGCCCGGACACCGGGCGTGAGACCGCCCCGCCCCGCCAAGGTCCGGATACCGGGCGCAAGCCCGTCCCGGTCTGCGGGGGTCCGGCGTGGAGGCGCAAGCTCGGGGGCGCTCGCGCGACGAAGTCCGCGTGGCGGCACCGGCGTCGCGCCGGAGCGCCCCGCCCGGCCCGCGCGGCCAGCGCACCTCATCGGAGCAGCCCCTTCATCTCGATCGTCGGCAGCGCCTTGAGCGCCGCCTCCTCCGCCTCGCGGGCCGCCTGCTCGCGGTTGATGCCGAGCTTCTCCTCGCGGATCTTCGCGTGCAGCTTGAGGATCGCGTCCATCAGCATTTCCGGCCGCGGGGGGCACCCGGGCAGGTAAATGTCCACGGGGACGACGTGGTCGACACCCTGGACGATCGAATAGTTGTTGAACATGCCGCCCGACGAGGCGCAGACGCCCATGGAGATAACCCACTTGGGATTCGGCATCTGGTCGTACACCTGTCGCAGCACCGGAGCCATTTTCTGGCTGACCCGGCCGGCCACGATCATCAGGTCGGCCTGGCGCGGCGAGCCACGGAACACTTCCATGCCGAAGCGGGCCAGGTCGTAGCGGCCCGCCCCCGTGGTCATCATCTCGATGGCGCAGCACGCCAGCCCGAACGTCGCGGGGAAGATGGATGATTTCCGCGCCAGCCCCGCCAGATTCTCGACGGTGTCGAGCAGAAATCCACTGGGCAGCTTTTCTTCGAGACCCATCAGGATTGCCTCTCTCTCAGTCCCATTCGAGTCCTCCACGGCGCCAGTCATAAGCGAAGGCAACGCCGATGAGGCCGACAAAAATCAGCATCTGCACCAGACCGAACATCCCCAGCGAATCGAAGTGCACGGCCCAGGGATAGAGAAAGACGATCTCGATGTCGAAGATGATGAACAGCATCGCCGTCAGGTAGTACTTGACGGGGAACCGACCGCCGCCCTCGGGCTGTGGGGTCGGCTCGATGCCGCACTCGTAGGCCGACAGCTTCGCCCGGTTGTACCGCTTGGGGCCGACGAGGGCGGCCGTAACCACGGAGAAGACGGCAAAGGCCGCCCCGAGGGCGCCCAGCACGAGGATGGGAACGTACGCGTTCACCGCACTCGCTCCTTCCAGTCGACGGCGACTGCTGCTACCGAAAGATCAACGCTATGTGAGTCAGTTCACAAGGCAAGAGGTATCTTATGCCTCGGCTCCTGTGACCCACGACACGGGCCCCCCATCAATGCTGTGATCTCTCCCACCCGGGCATCGGATCAAGCCACTTGGTCCGGGACGTTCCCGGCAATGCCGTTGATCGCCGGGCCGCTCGCGGCCAAGCTCATCCGGTGCCCGACATCGCTCTCACCACCGCCGTCGCCCTCTGTCTCGCCGCCGCGCTCGCCGGGTGGGTGGACGCGGTCGTCGGCGGCGGGGGGCTGCTCCAGCTGCCCGCACTGCTGATCGGGCTGCCCGACCTCTCCCCCACCTACGCGCTGGGCACCAACAAGGCCGTCGCCGTGACCGGCACCTCGATCGCCGCGGTCACCTTCGCCCGCGAGGCCCCGCTGGACCGGCGGCTCGCGCCGCGGCTCGGCGCGCTGGCCCTGGCCTCGTCCGCGGGCGGCGCCCTGCTCGCCTCGGCCGTGGACAAGCGCCTGCTCCAGCCGTTGATCATGGTGATGCTGCTGGCGGTGGCGGCGTTCGTGGTGCTCAGGCCGCGGTTCGGCGCCGCGGGCGCCGACCGCGTCCCGACCCGCCGCAGGGTCGGTGCGGCACTGCTGGTGGCGGGCGTCGGCATCGGCTTCTACGACGGCGTCCTCGGCCCCGGGACCGGCACGTTCCTGGTCATCTCGCTGGTGGCGCTGCTGCACATGAACCTGCTCAAGGCATCGGCCACCGCGAAGGTCGTGAACGTCGGCACAAACCTCGGCGCCCTGGCCGTCTTCACCGCCCACGGCACGGTGCTGTGGGGGCTGGCCGCGCTGATGGCGGTGTTCAACATGGCCGGCGGCTGGGCGGGCGCGCACATGGCGCTGCGCAGGGGCAGCGGCTTCGTCCGCGTGGTGCTGCTCGTCGTGGTCGCGGGACTGGTCGCCAGGCTCGCCTACGACCAGTGGTGGCCGTGAGGTGCGCCACAGTGGACGGCGGGGTTCCGGGGTGACCATTGATGGACGGAAGGGCCGCGTGGTAGTCCGCCGGGGGCCCGCGACATTCCGGACAACACGCAGGACACGACGGCACACCGGCCGGAAGGACCGACTCCCGGAGGAAGCGGCACTCCGGACAAAAGGGCCACCAAGTCGTCGCGCACCTGTCAAATGTGGCCTATCACACGAACATTGAGATCAACCGCGTCTGCTGGTAGCCGTTATCTGCATGTCCCCAATTCGTTACCGAGGTCGGCACCGAAAACCCCGGCCCTCCCGCACCGGCGGTCTGATCCGCGGCGGCGTCCTCACCGGCGTCGTCGGCACGGTGGCCGTCACCGGCTCCAGCGCCCAGGCGCTCGCCGCCGAGAAGCCCACCGAGTCCACCGGTGAGCTCCCCGCCCTCGACCTGGCGCTCGCCCACGGCGCCGACCGAGCCAGCCAGGCCACCGCGGCCTATGTCTCGGAGGCCGAGACCCAGCAGAACCGGCGGCTCGCCCAGAGCCGCGCCGCCACCGAGGCCAGGAGCGCCGCGGCCGACCGCCGCGCCGAGGCCGAGGCCGCCGCCGAGCGCCGCGCCCAGGAGGAGGCCGAGCGCCGGGCCGCCGAGGAGGCCGCCGCACGGCAGGAGGCCGAGGAGGCCGCCCAGGAGCCCCGGACGCTCTCCGCGCCCGCCTCCGCCCCCGCCACGGGCGGCAGCGCCGCCGCCGTGGTGGACTTCGTGACCTCGCAGCTCGGCGACGCCTACTCCATGGGGTCCTCAGGGCCCGGCGCCTGGGACTGCTCCGGCCTCACCCAGGCCGCGTTCGCCGGCGTCGGCGTCTCCCTGCCCCGCACCGCGGCCGAGCAGTCGGTGGCGGGCACGCAGGTCTCCCTGGACGCCCTCCAGGCCGGGGACATCCTCTACTGGGGCGGGGCGGGAAGCGCCTACCACGTGGCCGTCTACACCGGCGACGGAACGTTCATCGGCGCGCAGAACCCCTCCAGCGGCGTCGTCCAGCAGACGCTCGACTGGGACCCGCCGACCGGCGCGGTCCGCGTCCTCTAGAACGCCTCAAGAACGCCGCTGGAACGCCGCGTTCGGCGAGGGGCGCCGCACCCGCGGCGCCCCTCGTCGCGTCTCACGCCCGCGGCGCGACCTTCGTCAGGCCGTTGATGACCCGGTCCATGGCGTCGCCGCCGGTCGGGTCCGTCAGATTCGCCAGGAGCTTCAGCAGGAAGCGCATGAGCACCGGGTGGCTCAGCCCGCGCTCGGCGGCGATCCTCATCACCCGCGGGTTGCTGATGATCTGCACGAAGGCGCGGCCCAGCGTGTAGTACCCGCCGTAGGTGTCGCGCAGCACCTTCGCGTACGCGCGCAGCGCCACCTCCCGCTGGGCGGGCGTCTGCCGGGCCAGCGCCTGGCTGATGACCTCGGCCGCGATCCGCCCGGACTCCATGGCGTACGCGATGCCCTCCCCGTTGAACGGGTTCACCAGGCCGCCCGCGTCGCCCACCAGCATGAGCCCGCGCGCGTAGTGCGGCTTGCGGTTGAACGCCATGGGCAGCGCCGCGCCCCGGATCGGCCCGGTCATGAACTCGGGGGTGAACTGCCACTCGGTGGGCATCGAGGCGCACCAGGTGCGCAGCACCTCGCGCCAGTCGAGCTCCTTGAAGGAGGGCGAGCTGTTCAGCACGCCGAGGCCGACGTTGGAGGTGCCGTCGCCCATGCCGAAGATCCAGCCGTAGCCCGGCAGCAGCCGCTCGCGGCCCTCGCGCCGGTCCCACAGCTCGAACCAGGACTCCAGGTAGTCGTCGTCGTGGCGGGGGGAGGTGAAGTACGTCCTGACCGCGACGCCCATGGGCCGCCGGTCGTCCCGGTGCCGCCCCATGGAGAGGGAGAGGCGCGAGGAGTTCCCGTCGGCGGCGACGATGACGGGCGCGGTGTAGGTGACGCGCTTCTTCTCGTCGCCGAGCTTGGCCTCGACGCCGGTGATCCGGCCGGTCCTCTCGTCCCTTATCGGCCCCGAGACGGCGCACCGCTCGGTCAGCCGCGCGCCCGCCTTCTGGGCGGCGTGGGCGAGCTGCTGGTCGAAGTCGTCGCGCTTGCGCACCAGTCCGTAGTCGGGGAACGAGGCGAGCTCGGGCCAGTCGAGCTGGAGCCGCTGGCCGCCGCCGATGACCCGCAGCCCGCGGTTGCGCAGCCAGCCCGCCTCCTCGGAGACGTCGATGCCCATGGCGATCAGCTGCTTCGTGGCCCGCGGGGTGAGGCCGTCGCCGCACACCTTCTCGCGCGGGAAGCCGGTCTTCTCCAGCAGGGCCACGTCGAGACCGGCCTGGGCGAGGTGGTAGGCGGTCGTGGAGCCGGCGGGTCCGGCCCCGACGACGATCACATCAGCGGACTCGGGCACGGTGGCTCTCCCATCGATAAGGGCGGGGTGGACAAAAGTCTATTGGTCGCGGCTCTTGACCCCGCGGTGCAGGGCCACGATCCCGCCGGAGAGGGTCCGCCAGGCCACGTGCCGCCAGCCGGCCGACCCGAGCCGCCGGGCGAGCTCGGCCTGATCCGGCCAGGCGCGGATGGACTCGGCGAGGTAGACGTAGGCGTCGGGACTGCTGGAGACGCGGGTGGCGACGGCGGGCAGCGCCCGCATCAGGTACTCGGAGTAGACGGTGCGGAACGGCGCCCACGTGGGATGGCTGAACTCGCAGACCACGAGCCGTCCTCCGGGCGCGGTCACGCGCAGCATCTCGCGCAGCGCGCCCTCGGTGTCCTGCACGTTCCGCAGGCCGAAGGAGATGGTCACGGCGTCGAACACCCCGTCGGCGAACGGCAGTCGGGTGGCGTCGCCCGCGACGAACGGCATCCACGGCTTGCGGCGCTTGCCCTCGGCCAGCATGCCGAGGCTGAAGTCGCAGGGCACGGTGAACGCCCCCGCCGCGGCGAACGGCTCGGCCGAGGTCCCGGTCCCGGCCGCGAGGTCGAGTACCCGCTCCCCGGGCCGGGCCGCCACGGCGCGGGCCACCGCGGCGCGCCACCGCCGGTTCTGGCCGAGGGCCAGGACGTCGTTGGTGAGGTCGTAACGGGCCGCCACGGCGTCGAACATGGCGGCGACCTCGCGGGGCTTCTTGTCGAGGGAGGCACGAGTCACGGACCCATTCTCGCCGATGGCCCATTGCCCCGTTCGGGGGACATGGCCCGTCACGGCGTGAACCCCGCGCACCGGAGCAACTACCGTGCCGGGCATGACTCAGCTCTCCCGTGTCCTGTTCACCACGACGGCGGCCACCGGTGCCGTGCTGGCCGGCGCGGGCGGCGCCTCGGCGGAGATCGTCTCGGACCAGGCCGTCGCCGCGGCCGTCCCGGTCGTCTTCGACTCCCTGGAGGCCGCGGTGGACCCTGCCCTCGACCTCAAGCTCTACCCGCTGGGGAACACGGCGGCCGACATCCTGGACAACTCGGTGGGCACCACCGTGGCCGACTTCCAGCCGGTGGGCACCCACATGGTCACCGGCCCGATCAGCGACGGCGCCTCGGCCCGCGAACTGCCGGGCGCCCTGGTGGGGGGCCTGCTGGGCGGGCTCCCGGTCTCCCTCCTCCCGCCCGGCTCGACCGGCTCGACCGGCTGACCGGCCCCCTCACCCCGCCACCTCGTAGGGGACGGCCTCGCGGGCGGCGTGGAGGGCCCCGGCCCACCAGGCGAGCTGGTCGAGCATGAGCGTGGCCGAGCCCCGGTGGCCCTCGGCCTCGGTGAGGCGCCCCTCGCCGTCGAAGAGCTCCCAGTACCGGGTGAACGAGACCGCCTCGCTGACCGTGACCGCGTGCATCTCGGAGAAGACGGGCCGCAGTTGCTCGACGGCGCGCAGGCCGCCCGCCGCCCCGCCGTAGGAGACGAAGCCGACCGGCCTCGCGCGCCACTCGGCGTAGTGCCAGTCGATGAGGCTCTTCACGGACGCCGGGAAGCTGTGGTTGTACTCGGGCGTCACCACCACATAGGCGTCGGCCGCCGCCAGCGCCTCGGAGAGGTCCCTCATCCCCGGCGGGCGGCCCGCGGGGACGGTGGACGGGTCGGGACCCGGCAGCTCGATCGGCAGGGCCGTGTCGGCGAGGTCGATCAGGTCCACCTGGAAGCGGTCGTCCCGGCGGGCCTCGGCGAGGAACCAGTCGGCCACCACGGGGCCGAACCGTCCCTGCCTGACGCTGCCGAGGATGACGGCGAGCCTGAGCCGCGGCTGGGGGGTCGGGGACATGCGCAATCCACTCCTCGGTGACAACGGACGAACGAAGCGAACATCGTTCGTTGCAAACAGCGTACGACACGAACGGTGTTCGTCCAACGTTATGCTGAGCCCATGCACCGAGCCGATCAGCCCGTCAGCCGCCGCACCCGCCCGGCCAAGGCCGCGTTGACCCGGGACGGCATCGTGGACGCCGCCCTCGCGGTGCTGGACGCGGACGGCCTGGACGCGGTCAGCATGCGCCGCGTCGCCCAGCTCCTGGACACCGGGGCGGCCAGCCTCTACGTCTACGTCGGCAACCGCGACGAGCTGCTCGCCCTCATGCTCGACCGGGTCCTGGCGGCGGTCCCCCTCCCCGGCGCCCCCGCCGCCCCCCAAGACGGCGCGCGCGACTGGCGCGAACGCCTGCTCGCGCTTCTGTACGACGTCACCGTGACGCTGAGCCGCCGGCGCGGCATCGCCTCGGTCGCCTTCGCCCGGGTCCCCGACGGGCCGCACGCGCTGGCCATCGCCGAGCGGGTGCTGGACCTGCTCGCCGAGGGCGGCGTCGAGCCGCGCACCCGCGCCTGGGCGCTGGACACGCTGATGATGTACGTCTCGGCCACCGCCCTCGAACTCTCCCTGCTCCAGGAGGGTTCGACCGCCGGCGAGCCCGCCGGGGAGCCCCTCGCGGTACCGGCCGACCGTTACCCCCGCATCGCCGAGGCCACCCCGTTCCTCGGCGACGACTGCGGCATGGCCCGCCTGTCGTGGGCGCTGAACGCCCTGGTGAACGGCGTTCTGGCCACGGCCGTCGAGGACGACCCCAGATAACGGCGAGGTAAATCCCCGCTCCCCCAGCCTTGACAGGGATCGCTCGATGGGCAACATTTCCGCTCACGACTGAACATCACGGTAGCGGTCGGCACAAGGAGGTGCATGTCGTGGCTGTGGCCGATGGCATACCCAAGCGCAACGATGTTCCGGCCTGGCGCAAGAAGGAGACCGGCGTCGCCCTCGTCTTCCTCGCGCCCGCGCTCCTCGGCTTTCTCACGTTCTACGCCTGGCCCACGGTCCGCGGCCTCTACCTCAGCTTCACCGACTACGACCTCCTGAGCGCCCCCGAGTTCTCCGGCCTGGACAACTACCGGCGGCTGATGGAGGACGAGGTCTTCTGGAACTCCCTCTGGGTCACGCTCCAGTACGTCTTCATCAACATCGGCGCGCAGACCGTGATCGCCCTCGGTCTCGCGGTGCTCATCCACCGCCTCACCCGGTCCACGGTGATCCGCGGCGTCATCCTGCTGCCCTACCTGATCTCCAACGTCGTCGTCGCCCTCGTCTGGTACTGGATGGCCGACTTCAACCTCGGCATCGTCAACGAGGCGCTCGGCTGGGTCGGGTTCGACGCCATCAGCTTCTTCGGCGATCCCGACTGGGCCATCCCCACCATCGCCGGCATCAACGTCTGGCGCCACATGGGATACACGGCGCTGCTGATCTTCGCCGGGCTCCAGACCATCAACCGCGACGTCTACGAGGCCGCGGCCGTCGACGGCGCGGGCGAGGTGCGGATCTTCTTCAGGATCACGCTCCCGCTGCTGCGCCCGGTGCTCGCCCTCGTCCTGGTCCTCACCGTCATCGGGTCCTGGCAGATCTTCGACACCGTCGCCGTCACCTCCCAGGGCGGCCCGGTCGACTCGACCCGCGTGATCCAGTACTACATCTTCGACCAGGCGTTCACCCGCTTCGACTTCGGCTACGCCTCGGCGATCGCGGTGGTCCTGTTCGTCATCCTCGCCGGCATCGCCCTCGCGCAGCTCAAGCTGCTGCGCGCCGGCGAATCCGACCAGTCCTGAAGGGGGCCCATCGATGACCGCCGTCGTTCAGCCCGCCACCGCGGAGCCGGGCGGGGAGTCCCGCCCCGGGGAGAACCTCCCCGGCGGACGCGCGCGCCGCCCGTTCAACCCGGGACGCCTCCTGGCCTGGGTCGTCCTGTTCCTCTTCGTCGTCCTCACCCTCGCGCCGTTCCTGTGGATGCTGCGCACCGCGCTCTCCAACAACCGGGTGCTGTTCACCGAGCCGGGATCGCTGCTCCCGGTGGACTTCACCTGGGGCCCGTTCGAGCGCGTGCTCGGCACCGCCACCACCGCGGAGGCGCAGGCCGAGGGCGGCTCGGGCGCCTCGATGCGCTTCTGGACCTATCTGCGCAACTCGGTGATCGTCTCGACCCTGATCACCGTCGGGCAGGTCTTCTTCAGCGCCCTGGCGGCCTACGCGTTCGCCCGGCTGCGCTGGCCGGGGCGCGACAAGGTGTTCTTCGTCTTCCTCACCGCGCTGATGGTGCCGCCGGTCTTCACCATGCTGCCCAACTTCGTGCTGATCAAGAACCTCAACCTCATCAACACCTACCCCGGCATCGTGGCGCCGTTCTTCTTCATGACGCCCTTCGCCGTCTTCTTCCTGCGGCAGTTCTTCCTCGGCATCCCCCGCGAGCTGGAGGAGGCCGCGATGATCGACGGCGCCGGCTACTTCCGGGTCTTCTTCCGGATCATCCTGCCGATGAGCTCGGCCCCGATGATCACGCTCGGCATCCTCACGTTCATCAACGCCTGGAACGAGTACTTCTGGCCCCAGCTCGTCGGCCAGGAGGAGAGCGTCCGGGTGCTGACCGTCGCGCTCAGCGCCTTCCGCACCGCGACGCCCCAGACCGGACCCGACTGGGCCGGGCTCATGGCGGCCAGCCTGATCGCGGCCATCCCCACGGTGCTGATCTTCCTGATCTTCGGCCGCAAGATCGTCAACTCCATCCAGTTCACCGGCATGAAGTAGGAAACAGGAGGCGGAAGCGATGAGAACCACCATGCGACGCGCCCGCGTCCTCGCGGCCGGCGCCACGGCCGCCGCCCTCACCCTGACGGCCTGCGGCAGCGGCGCGGTCGGCGGCGACGGGGGGACCACGATCACCTACTGGCTCTGGGACGCCAACCAGCAGCCCGGGTACCAGCAGTGCGCCGACGACTTCGAGGCGGCCAACCCCGACATCGACGTCAGGATCGAGCAGCGCGGCTGGGACTTCTACTGGACCGGCCTCGCCCTCGGCCTCGTCTCCGAGTCCGCGCCCGACGTCTTCACCGACCACCTCTCCTACTACCCGGAGTACGTCACCCGCGACCTGCTCCTCCCGCTGGACGAGTTCGTCGAACGCGACGACCTGCCCATGGACATCTACGAGGAGGGCCTGGCCGACCTGTGGGTCGGCCAGGACGGCAACCGGTACGGCCTGCCCAAGGACTGGGACGCGGTCGGCGTCTTCTACGACCGGGACATGACCGAGGAGGCGGGCATCACCGAGGACCAGCTCGCGAACATGACCTGGAACCCGGAGGACGGCGGCACCTACGAGGACATCATCGCCCGCCTCACCGTGGACACCAACGGCGTGCGCGGCGACGAGCCCGGCTTCGACAAGAACAACGTCGACACCTACGGCATCTGGATGCAGCTCGGCACCTCCTGGAACCACGGCCAGACCCAGTGGTCCATGTACGCCGCGGCCAACGGCTGGCAGGCCACCGACCAGAACCCCTGGGGCACCGAGTTCAACTTCGACGACCCGGCCTTCCAGGAGAGCATCGCCTGGTACAAGTCGCTCATCGACAAGGGCTACATGCCCAGCCTCGCCGCCCAGGAGGGCGTCCAGGCGCCGGACCAGTTCGCCGCGGGCAACACCGCCATGATCACCGACGGAAGCTGGATGACCGGCACCTACTTCGGCCTGGAGGGCAAGAACCCGGGCATCGCCCCCACCCCCGTCGGCCCCACCGGCGAGCGGGCCAGCATGTTCAACGGGCTGGCCGACTCCATCTTCGCGGGCACCGACCACCCCGAGGAGTCCTGGGAGTGGGTCAAGTACCTGGCCTCGCCCGACTGCCAGCGTGTCATCGGCGACCAGCACGTCGTCTTCCCCGCCATCACCGAGGCGTGGGAGATCGCCCAGGAGCGGTACGCGGAGGACGGCATCGACGTGAGCGCGTTCACCGATCACGTCACGGACGAGACCACGTTCCTCTTCCCCATCGCCGAGAACCCGGGCGCCATAGGGGCGCTCATGGTCCCGGCGTTCGAGCGGGTGATCTCGGGTCAGTCCCCCGTCGAGTCCTTCTCGGACGTCAACGAGGACATCAACGACCTCTTCAGAGAGCCGGCTGAATGACGTGGAGCTCCGGGTGGGCCGTGCCGCCCTCGATCGCCGTCGAGGACAGGTGCGACACCACCCGGTCGTCCACGGGGTCGTTCGCGGGGTCCTCGTGCACCACCAGGTGCTCGTAGGTGGTGGCCCGCTGCGCCGGCACCCGCCCGGCCGCCCGGATCAGGTGCAGCAGCTCCAGGCGGTTGGAACGGTGCCTGGCGCCGGCCGAGGAGACCACGTTCTCCTCCAGCATCACCGAGCCCAGGTCGTCCGCGCCGTAGTGCAGCGACAGCTGGCCGACCTCCTTGCCCGTGGTCAGCCACGAGCCCTGGATGTGCGCCACGTTGTCCAGGAAGAGCCGCGCCACCGCGATGATCCGCAGGTACTCGAAGAGCGTCGCCTGAGTCTGGCCCTTCAGGTGGTTGTTCTCCGGCTGGTAGGTGTACGGGATGAACGCCCGGAAGCCGCCCGTGCGGTCCTGCGTGTCCCGGATCATCCGCAGGTGCTCGACGCGCTCCGCGTTGGTCTCCCCGGTGCCCATCAGCATCGTGGACGTCGACTCCACGCCCAGCCGGTGCGCCGTCTCCATGATCTCCAGCCAGCGCTCCCCCGACTCCTTCAGCGGCGCGATGGCCTGCCGCGCGCGGGCGGGAAGCAGCTCGGCCCCGGCCCCGGCGAACGAGTCGAGCCCCGCCGCGTGGATGCGCGAGATCGCCTCCTGGGCGCTCACCCCGGAGATCCGCGCCATGTGCTCCACCTCGGAGGCACCCAGCGAGTGGATCACCAGCTGCGGGAACTCCCGCTTGATCGCGGCGAAGTGGCGCTCGTAGTACTCCACGCCGAAGTCGGGGTGGTGGCCGCCCTGGAACATGATCTGCGTTCCGCCCAGCTCCACCGTCTCCGCGCAGCGCCGCAGGATGTCGTCCAGGTCCCGCGTCCACGCCTTCTCGCTCTTGGGCGCGGCGTAGAACGCGCAGAACTTGCACGCCGTCACGCAGGCGTTGGTGTAGTTGATGTTGCGCTCGATGATGTACGTGGCGATGTGCTCCGTGCCGGCGTAACGCCGTCGGCGCGCGGCGTCGGCGGCGCGCCCCAGCGCGTGCAGCGGCGCGGAGCGGTAGAGCTCCAGCGCCTCCTCGTGGCTGATCCGCCCGCCCTCGGCGGCACGGTCGAGCACGGTCAGGAGCTCTGCACTCTGCCCCATCGAACCCATGGGAGGTTCCCTTCTCACAGCGGCGCGAACCAGCGTACGTCACCCGTTCTCAGGAGCTGGGGCGCAGTTCGCCGCTGATCACATCGCCCTGGGTGTTGCTCTCGTAGTGCAGGACGTCGTCCCCTTCCATGTTCCCCTCCATACTGACGAACGCCTGGAAGGGGTCCTGGGTGCACGCCTGCGGGCCCGCCGACAACTCCGTGTCCGGCACGGCGTCGAAGGTGATCCGGTCCTCGCCGACCTCGGCCAGCGTCAGCCGGTCCACGCAGGTGGCGAGCCCGAGCAGGTCCGTCCAGCTGACGGTGCCCACCTCGTCCCCGACCCCGCCGGGCTCCAGGGTGATCACCAGATCCCCCACGTCGAGCCCGCCCACGGCCTGGGAGCTGCCCTCCCACTCGCCGACGAAGGACTCGGGCAGCGCGTTCGCGCCGGGCTCGGGATCCTGCCCCCCGGTGCCGCCGTCGCCGCCCTGGGCGGTGCCTCCCGAGGCGCCGGGGTCCTCCTCCGCGCCGGCGAAGAGGCCGGACGCCCAGCCCGCGGTCAGCAGCGCGGCCACGGCCGCCGCGACCACGGCGAGCGGCCAGCGCCGCCGCCGTCCGGGAGACCCCTTGCCCGGCTCGGGGGTGGGA
>NZ_LAVK01000099.1 GCF_001083795.1 Streptomyces sp. SBT349 | reverse complement strand
CCCCCCGACCCCCCCCCCCCCGGGGGCGGCGGGCTCGTCGGGGGGTTCGTCGCCGTCGCTCTCACCGGCGCCGGCGGGCTCGCGGGCCCCGTCGCCGAGCGGGGCCCGTTCCGACTCGGTGGACGCGGGCGCGGGCCGGTCGTCGGGCTCGACGGTCACGCAGCCGCCGAGCGCGGCGGCCAGGACGGCCGCCAGGACGGCGGCCAGGGCCGTGGGCGTGACGCGGATCACGGCGGTGGACGGCGCCGCGGCGCCGGGGACGAGGCGGTGAGGTCGGCGCACGGGCGGACACCTCCGGGGCGGTGGGCAACGTTCCGCCTGCTCAACTCCCCCACCCGGACGGAGGACACGGAACGTTTCCGGCCGGGGCCTGCGGCCCGGTCGCCTCAGCCGTAGCCGAGGCCGTGCAGCCGCTCGTCGTCGATGCCGAAGTGGTGGGCGATCTCGTGCACGACGGTGATCTCCACCTCCTCGACCACCAGTTCCCGGTCGCCGCCCTCGCGCCGGACGAGCCGCAGGGTCGGGCCCATGTAGACCGAGATGCGGTCCGGCAGCACGCCCGCGTACCACTCGCCGCGCTCGGTGAGCGGCGTACCCTCGTACAGCCCGAGCAGTTCCGGGTCCTCGGGGGGCGGCTCGTCCTCCACGAAGACGGCCACGTTGTCCATCAGCCGGGTCAGTTCCGGCGGGATCCGGTCCAGCGCCTCACTGACCAACCCCTCGAACTCCTCGCGCGTCATCTCCAGCACGCCGCCATTGTCCGTCAGCGAAACCCTTTTGGTGATCCCCCCGGGCATCGCCTATGCTGCTGGCGTCCTTGCGCCCCCATCGTCTAGTGGCCCAGGACGCCGCCCTTTCAAGGCGGTAGCGCGGGTTCGAATCCCGTTGGGGGTACCCAGAACAAGGGAACGCTCCGGTCCCATGTCGGACGTGACATGGACCCGGATCGCTATCTCCTCTCCAGGGCGGCGGCTGTGGCAGCGCGTCCAGCGGTGGCGGGTCGCCGAGACCGCGGATGAGCCGATCCTGTTCGCCCTCCGGCGATCCCCCCCGACCGTTCCAGCGCCCACGCGGGAACTCCTCGCGCGAGAGGCGGGCGCGATTCAGCGCCGGGCCGGCGCTCCGGCCTCCCGCCACAGCGCGCGGGTCAGGTCGGCCGCCGGACCGCTCCGGGCCAGCCGGTGTCCGGTACCCGCCCACAGGTGCATCGCGTCCAGGTCGCCGCGCCGGGCGGCGGCGGCCCGCAGGGGCTGGGTGAGGTGGTGCACCTCGGGGTAGGCGGTGGGCGCGTGCGGCTGGTGGCGGTCGATGAAGGCGTTGCGCAGCCCGCGCGCGGGACGGCCGGTGAAGGCGCGGGTCACGGTGGTGGCGTCGCGTTCCAACAGCGCTCGCCGGTGTGCCGGGGAGGCGCCGGACTCGTCCGTGCGCAGATAGGCGGTGCCGAGCTGGACGGCGCGCGCCCCCGCTCGCAGTGCGGCGGCGATCGCCGGGCCGTCCGCCAGGCCACCCGCGGCGATCAGCGGCAGCTCGGTCACCTCCCGTACGGCGGCGAGGAGTTGGAGCAACGGCAGCGTGCCGGGCTCGTCCTCGGCGCGATGGGTGGCACGGTGGCCGCCGGCGCCGGGACCCTGCACCGTGAGCACGTCGAGTCCCAGCCTGGTGGCCGCGAGCGCCTCGGCAGGGGTGGTGACGGTGCCGATCTGCACGCCGCCGGCGGCGCGAACGGCCTCGACGTCCGCGCGTGCGGGCAGGCCGAAGGTGTAGGACACATACGCCACCGGGTCGGCGATCAGCGCCGCGAGCTTGGCGTCCCAGTCGTCGCGGTCGGGCGGGATCACCGAGGGGAGTTCGACCCCCCACGCCTCGGCCTCGGGCAGCAGCCGCCGACGGTAGGCGGCCACCACGGCCGCGTCGGAGGGCGGCCCCGGGACGAAGAGGTTGACGCCGAACGGACGGTCCGTCAGCTCCCGGGTCCGCCCGATCTGCTCGACCATCGCACCCGCCGTCCGGTACCCGGCAGCGAGAAACCCCAGACCACCGGCACCGCTCACCGCCGCCACCAACGCGGGCGTCGAGGCACCCCCCGCCATCGGCGCACCGACGACGGGCACGACCAGCTGAAAACACATCACGTACGCCCCCTCCACGCGGCACGGATCCCGCCCTCACCCTAGGGCGAACACCCGACAGCGCTGCACGACCCGACCGCCGCACCGATCGCCCTCGCCATCCGGTCGTTCACGCGCCAGGTGTCGGACACGGAGGTGGCCGGGCGACATCGAGCCGGCAGCAGCGGCGGCATGGCGTTGGCCCATCGGCGGTGCTCAGCCCCTGCGGGTCGAACGGGACAGGCGGAGCGCCGAGACGAGGAAGAAGATCCCTCCGAGCGCGGCGTAGCCGGCGAGGGTGGTCAGCGAGGGGTCGTCCCGTGAGGCGCTTCGGATGAAGGTCGCGCCGGCCAGCACCGAGATGCCGCCACTGACGATCATGGCCCACTGGCCGCCCATCGGCCGGCGGGCGACGCCCACGAGGAGCTGGACCAGCCCGGAGACGACCGCCCATGCGCCCCAGACGCGCAGGACGTCGGCGACGCCCGAGGTGCCGGCGACCGCGACGCCGACGGTGGCGAGCGAGCTGACGGCGATGTTCACGTACAAGCTCGTGACCGGCCCGTCGGGGCGCGCCGACCTGACATCGACGATGGCCGCGACCACGTCGAAGGCCGGGTAGAGGAACAGCAGCAGCTTGGCCTCGACGGTGAGGTCCGAGCCGGACACCAGCAGGACGACCGCCCACGCGGCGGCGAAGAGGAAGCGGATGACGTACAGCCGGCGCAGGGCGGGTGTGGTGCCGACGTGCTCGGCGGAGTCGACGGATGCCATGGGGTTCTCCAGTGAGTACGAGACAGAGAGAACGCTCTCTCTTGTTTGCAGTCTCGCACACCCTTTCCACGCAAACAAGAAAGAGCGTTCTACCCGCCACCCGCTACACTGGGTGATATGACACGGACGGAAGCCGGCACAGGCACCGGCAGGAGAGTCTCCGAGGCGCGGGAGCGGCTCCTGAGGACTGCCGGGCAGCTCTTCTACGCGGAGGGCATCCACACGGTGGGCGTCGACCGTCTGGTCGCCGAGTCGAAGGTCACCAACGCCACCTTCTACCGCCACTTCCGCAGCAAGGAGGACCTTGCCGTCGCGTACATCGGAAGCGTCGACCAGGCGATCCGCTCCCAGATCGGCTCCCTGACGGCCGCGGACGTGCCGACCGACGGCATCCTGCGGGGCATCGGCGCGTCCCTGGTCGAGCAGATCCGCTCGCCCGGTTACCGCGGATGCGCCTTCCTCAACGCGGCGGCCGAATTTCCCGATCCCGACCACCCGGTCCACCGTGCCGTCGTGCGGCACCGCGAGTGGTTCCTGGAGACGGTCACCAGCCTGTTCGCCGAGATCACGGCCGCGCAGGCCGAGCACGCCGGGCGGCACTTCGTCATGCTCCGCGACGGCGCGATGAGCGCCGGCTACCTCGGCGACCCCGTCCTGGCCGGCGAGACCCTGCTGCGCGGCATCGAAGGACTGCTGCGGATCCACGCCGCCCGTGGGCTCGACGAGCGCGCCGCCTCGGCACCCGGCGAGGCGTCCTCGCCGGCCACGCCGGTCTCCGACGTCGAGTGCTCGCCGCCCAGCGCGTAACCGCGGTCGGGGCGGGCCCGTTTCTCGCAGTCGGGAAACCTGTCGACGGTGCGACGGGTTCTCCGTGCCTGATCAGAGAGCATTCGTGATTCTGTGCCAGCGCTATGCTGCGGGCGGTGATCGGTATCAGCCCAGGTCCGCTCCCCCGGTCTTCTCGTCGGCGAGACCGTCAGCGTCCCGCTCGTGCGACGGCTGACTCCGGTGTCGACGGTTCGGCGTCCAGCTCGCCCAGGTTCCGGCCGCGGGTCTCCCGGGCGGCGAGCAGTGCGAGCACCGTCACGACCGCCGCGGCGGTGACGTAGAGCGAGATCAGCGAGGATCCCCCCGAGGACTGGAGCAGCGCGGTCGCGATCAGCGGCGCCGGCGCTCCGGCGGCCACCGAGGCGAACTGGGCGCCGATGGACGCCCCCGAGTACCGCATGCGGGTGGCGAACAGCTCGGAGAAGAACGCCGCTTGGGGCGCGTACATCGCGCTGTGGAAGACGAGGCCCACGGTCACCGCCAGCACCAGCGCGGGGAACGACTCGGTGTCGATGAGCGTGAAGAACAGCCAGGCCCAGACGCCCGTTCCGATCGCGCCCGCGAGGTAGACCGGTTTCCTGCCCAGCCGGTCCGAGAGCGCGCCGAACGCCGGGATCAGGCAGAACTGGACGGCCGAGCCGATCAGCACGGCGTTCAGCGCGGTCTGCTCCTCCATGTCGAGGTGGTCGACGCAGTAGACGAGGACGAAGGTGGTGATGACGTAGTACGAGATGTTCTCCGCCATCCGAGCGCCCATGGCCACCAGGACGTCCCGCCAGTGGTGGCGCAGGACCGCCAGGATCGGCGGCTGCTCCTCCTCCTCGGCCCGCTGCTCCGCCTTCCGCGCCTCGGCCTTGGCCAGCGCTTCCTGGAAGACGGGCGACTCGTCGACCGAGATCCGGATCCAGAGGCCGACGAGGACCAGCACCGCGGAGAGCAGGAACGGGATCCGCCACCCCCACGACTCGAACGCCGATTCGCTCAGCAGCGTCGTGGTGAGGGAGAGGACGCCGACGGCGATCAGGTTGCCCGCGGGGGCGCCGCTCTGGGGCCAGGACGCCCAGAACCCGCGCCGCCTCGCGTCGCCGTGCTCCGAGACCAGCAGCACGGCGCCGCCCCACTCCCCGCCGAGGGCGAAGCCCTGGAGGAGCCGAAGCGCCGTCAGCAGCAGCGGTGCGGCGACGCCGATGGTGGCGTAGCCGGGCACGCAGCCGATCAGCGTCGTGGCACAGCCCATCATCAGCAGGCTGATCACCAGCAGCTTCTTGCGGCCGACGCGGTCGCCGTAGTGGCCGAAGACCAGGGCGCCCAGCGGGCGGGCGGCGAAGCCGATGGCGTAGGTGAGGAAGGAGAGAAGGGTGCCGGTCAGCGGGTCGGACTCGGGGAAGAACACGTCGCCGAAGACCAGGGCGGCGGCCGAGCCGTAGAGGAAGTAGTCGTACCACTCGATGGTGGTGCCGATCAGGCTGGCGGCGACGACGCGGCGCAGCCTGGCCGGGGCCGGCGGCGGAGCGGTCGCCGAGGGGGACGCCGAGGAGGACATGGACACCACTTCCCTAGGGCCTGGGGGACGACGTTCGGGGACGTGCGTGCGAGGGCTCTTGCTGGGGCTCACCGGTGGGGACGAGGCGGAACGGGGCAGGTCGGCGCGCGGCTCACCCGCCGTCCGGCGGGGGCCCGTCAGGATCGGGATCGCTCTCCATGGCCGCACAGTAGGAACCACCGTGAGCGCCCTCGATGGTGCCGATCGCCACTGTTCCCCCGCCGGTCGTGGGGGTCACTGCTATATGCCGCCGCCGGCGCGGTCCGCACCGCCCGCCTGGCACGACCGCGGAGGTGCGTCCACCGCACGTGGGGTGGTGGCGCCAGCCCCCCTGGCAACACGGGTCACAGGCCCATGGGTCGCCGCAACGGGGCTCCCTAGGCTTGGCGCATCGTCAACTCGGCGATGAACACGAAGCGTTCGTGCCGCAGTCATCTCCTTGGAGGAAGCCGTGACCCGCAAGAACTTGAGGACATCCGCCGCGATAGCGCTGTGCTGTGCCGTGGCCGGTGTGGGGCTCGTCGGGTGCGACGGTTCGGAATCGGAAGCGGACACGGACACGGAGTCCTCCGCCTCCGCTCCCGCGCCGGAGGCCGAGGGGGACCTGCTGACCGGCACCGAGAAGATCACCGCCGGGGACCACTCGGTGAACGTCTCCTGTTCCGGCAGCCCGGTGGACGGCAGGCCCCTCGTCGTCCTCCTGCACGGCGGGGGCAACGACCTGACCACCATGGCCGACCTCCAGGGAACGCTGAGCGAGAACGGCCGGACCTGCTCCTACGACCGGCTCGGCGCGGGCGGCAGCGACCAGCCGGAAGGCCCCCAGGACTACGAGGACGTCGGCGAGACGCTCACCGCCGTCCTCGACCACGTCGCCGGAGACCAGCCAGTCGTCCTGGCCGGGCACTCCATGGGCGGACTGATCGCCGCCCGCTACGCCCCCGACCACCAGGACAGGGTCCACGGCCTGGTCCTCCTGGACGCCACCTCACCCACCGCGGTCGCCGACCTCACCGCCAGGATCCCCGAGACCGCCACCGGCCCGGCGGGCGACCTGCGCGCCGAGACCCTCGCCGTCTTCGGCGGGGAGAACCCGGAACAACTCGTCTTCACCGACGGCGAGGTCCGCTCCGCCGGCGCCATCCCCGTCCAGGTCATCCAGCACGGGCAGCAGCACCTCGGCGTGGTCCCCGAGTACGGACCGGGCCTGGAGGAGGACTGGACCAAGGGCCAGGAGGCGTGGCTCGCGGTATCCACCAACAGCGAACTGAGCACCGCCGAGAACAGCGGGCACGACATCCACATCGACGAGCCCGAGGTCGCGGTCGCGGCCATCGAGCACGTCGCCTCGCAGGCCGCCGGCTGACGCCCGGACCCGGCCCCGGAGCGCGACCGCACGCGGGAGGGAAGGTCGGGCGCCGGTCCGCGACGCGGGCGGGGCCCGGCCGGGTTCGGTGATGACCGTGCGCCGGCCGAGCAGGCGGGTGGTGTCCTCGTCGAGGATCCACTCCGTGCGCGGCGGGCGCGGTAGGGGTTCCCCCGCTGATCGCCATGGGCACGGGGACCGGTGTCGATTAGGGTCGAGGCCGTGGAGACGATACATCGGCCCGCCGCGCGGGTGATCTGCCTGGACGCCGACCAGCGCCTGCTTCTTCTCCACTGGCGTGATCCGCTCGACGGGGCGGGGCTCTGGCAGCCGCCCGGTGGGGGCATCGAGCCGGGCGAGACGCCGCTGATGGCGGCACGGCGTGAACTGGTGGAGGAGACCGGCCTGGACCCGGCCGCGGTCCTCGGGCACTCGGTGCCGGTCGAGCGCGACGTGCCGTGGAACGGCAAGCGGTATGTGGGTGCGGAGCACTTCTTCGTGGCCTCCTTCGCCGAGGAGCGGCCGACGCTGGCGCCGACCGGCCTGCTCCCCCATGAACGGGCCAACCTCCACACGCACGCCTGGGTCGCGTGGTCCGATCTGGACGCGCTGCCGGACCGGATCGAGCCGCCGGAACTGTCCGCCGTTCTCGCCGCCCTGCTGCCGGAAGGACCCTGGCGCGCCCTCGTGTCCTGACCGTCGGGCCGACCGGCTCAGCTCCACTCCTCCTCGTCGCGCACGTCCCGGAGGAAGGCGTTGGCGGACGCCCCCTCGTCGACCAGATCGGGGACGAGGTCGAGCGAGCTGAGCAGCGTGGAGCCCCTGCCCTCCGTGGCACGCCACTCCTCGGCGATGGCCCGCTGCGAGTCCGGCGGCCGGCTCTCCAGCCACTCCCGGTTCTCCGGGCTGAGCTGCCGCAGGAAGTAGGCGAGCACGTCGATGGTCATGGCCGTCGTCTCCGTCACGTAGGGGCCCGGGGCGCGGGCGCGCGGACGGCCTCAGCCTGCGGGACGGGCGGGACGGGCGCGGGTGAGCGCGGCGGCACACGGGGATGTCTCACCCGGCCGGGTGTGCCGCCGGTACCGGCGCCGCGCACAGCGGACCTCAGAGCGACCCCAGTGCGACCTCCGTGCGACCTCAGTGGACCTCCAACTCCACGACGCGCGAGTAACTTCCGTCGTTGGACGCGTGGATGACCAGTTGGACGGCCTCCGCCTCCGTCTCCTCGAAGCGGGAGGTGACGGCGCCCGCCGTGTTGCCGCGGACCTCGGCGACCGTTCGCCACGCGCCGTCCCGCTGGACCTGGACGTCCCAGTCCCGCAGGCCGAACCCGGCGGCGGGGTTGCGCTCGCTGTCCAGGGTGTGGACGGTGACCTCGCCGACCGTGCGCGGCTGGTCGAGGCGGACCCCGTAGGAGTCGGGGAAGACGCGCGAGGTGCCGTCGTTCCAGCCGGTGAGGGTGGACCAGTCGGCCGAGTCGGGGTTGCCGTCCACACCGCCGCAGACGGAGAAGTTGCCGTGGGTGGAGGAGGCGAACGCCTGCTCGCCGAGGGCCAGGTTGTCGCCGGGGCCCTTCTCGGGGACGGGCCGGACGTGCACGGGAACGGTCAGCCGCTCGCGGTCCACGGCCAGGCGGACGTCGTAGGTGCCGGGCGGGGTGTCCCGGGGCGCGGTGACCTCGACGGGGGCGCTCACCGGCTGGTCGGGCTCCTCGGCGGGGAGGTAGCTGGAGAAGAGGTCGCGGGAGAGGGCGACCGGCGCGGGCGCGGTGAGCGTCATGTCGGCGAAGACGTCCTGGCGGCCGGTGTTGACCATGGTGGCCTGGAAGGTGACCGGGTAGCAGGGCAGCGGGACCAGGTCGAGGGCGCCGGGCTCCGCGGCGAGGCCGACGGACGCGCCGCCCGAGCCGTGCGGGTCCTGGCGCCCGGCGGCGCCGTCGGCCGGGGCCGCGATGACCAGCGCGGCGACCACGGCGGTGGCGGCGGGCAGAAGGCGGCGGGATCTGGGGGACATGGCGGGGCGGTTTCCTTCCGTGCCGGGGGAGTTCACGCGGTCTGGATGCCGGGACGGCCGTCCTCGACGACCAGCCGGGCGCGGGTGGACATCCGCCCGCCGGGGGTGGTGACCCGGTCGGCCACCCGGTAGTCGGCGGTCCACTCCTCGCGGGTGATCCGGCAACTGACGTAGCCGCGCTGGAAGTTGTGGAACCGGATGTGCGGGTTCTCGGCCAGCAGCGTCAGGCCGCCCTCGTCGTGGTCCATACCGTCCATGCCGGAGGTGATCGACGTTCCGACGAACTCGCTTCCCACCGTGGGCGATCGGGGATCCTCGAAGTCCAGCTTCAGGTCGGACGCCACGCTGCGGTGCAGGTCGCCGCCGAGCGAGACCAGGTTGCGCACGCCGCGCTCGTGGGCGCCGCCCAGGATCCGCCTCCGCGAGCCCTCGTAGCCGTCCCAGGTGTCCATGGGCACCCCGACGCCCGTCCCGGCCACGGTGTCCAGCCGCGCCATCGCGGTCTGCTGCCCGAGCACGTTCCACCGCGCGTCGGAGGAGGCGAGGCCGTCGAGCAGCCACCGCTCCTGCCGGTCGCCGGTCATCGTGCGGGCGGGGTCGAGGGATTCGGGGTTCGGCGGCTTGGTGCCGTCGCCCATGGCCTGGTCGGAGCGGTACTGGCGGGTGTCCAGGATGCTGAACTCGGCCAGCGTGCCGTAGCGCAGCCGCCGGTGGAGCGGCATGTCGGGCCCGTCGGGGGCCTGGGCCATGCGCAGCGGCATGTGCTCCCAGTACGCGCGGAAGCCGTTGGCCCGCCGCACGAGGAACTGCGCGGGCGGGGCGCTCGGGTGGGCCTCGTCCGCCCAGTTGTCGACGACCTCGTGGTCGTCCATGGTGACGACCCAGGGCGCGGAGGCGTGCGCGGCCTGGAGGTCGGGGTCCAGCTTGTAGAGGGCGTAACGCTCCCGGTAGTCGTCCAGCGTCACGGTCTCGCGCATCGCGTGCGGGTCGGCGGAGCCCGGCCTGATGCCCTTGTCCGCGCCGAACTCGTAGATGTAGTCGCCGAGGAAGAGGACCACGTCGTGCTCGCGCCCGGCCAGGTCGGCGTGGGCGGTGTAGAAGCCCTCGAACCACGCCTGGCAGGAGGCGAACGCCAGCGTCATCGAGGAGAGCCGGTCCCCGGGCGCCGGGGCGGTGCGGGTGCGGCCGACCGGGCTGATCTGCGAGCCGACGCGGAAGCGGTACCAGTAGGGGCGCCACGGCCGCAGACCGCGGACGTCGACATGGACGGTGTGGGCGTACTCGGGGCGCGCGTGGGCGGTGCCGCGGCGCACGACGCCGCGGAACGACTCGTTCTCCGACACCTCCCACCGGACGGGCACGGTGGCGCGGTCCATGCCGCCGAACGGCGCCAGCGGCTCGGGGGCGAGGCGGGTCCAGAGCACCACCGCGTCCGGCAGCGGATCTCCCGATGCCACGCCCAACGTGAAGAGCGGGCGGCGGTCGACCCGGGCGCCGGAGGCGGCGCTGGCTCCCCCGGTTCCGGTCAGGGCGCCCGTCAGGGCGAGCGCCGCCGCGGCGCCGGTCACGGTCACGAATCTGCGTCTGGTCGCGGCCGCGGCCGCCGGAATGGATGAGGTGTCGTTCACGTCTGGCAATGACATCCGGCGTTGCTGAACTCGCACCGGGGCACCGGGGGAACCGTGCGTGAACACCCTTCGCGGCTCCCGCCCCGGCCCGTAACCCCGGAAGACCCCGGCGGCGCGCCGGGGTCTTCCGGGGACGCGGGGGGCGTCAGCCCTCGGGCATCGCGGAGGAGTGGTGGTTCACGATCAGCCACTCCCCGCTGTGGTGGTCGCGCTCGTAGACGAAGGTGTATCGGGCCGCCACGTCGTACGGCTCGCCGGTCTCGGGGTCGGTGAGGTGGAAGACGTAGGCCCCGGAGTCCACGGCGGCGTCGCGGCCGAGCGGCTCCACATGGGACTCGGTGATCTCGCCGGACGGCTGCTGGAGCAGGAAGTGCTCGAAGTAGTCGACTATGCCGGCGCGGTCGGTGCGTATGACGTTGGAGAGTGTCGGTTCGAGGACGGCGTCCGCCGCGTACCGGTCGGCGACCGCCTCGGGGTCGCCGGTGGCCAGGGCGTCGTTCCACGCGTCGAACAGGGCCCGGATCTCCTGCTCGCCCGGCTCGTGCCACCCCCGGGTGGAGAGGGCGTCCCGCTGCTCGGGTGCCGCCGCCTGGACTCCGGAGGCCGCCCCGCTGAGCAGGGTCCCTGCGGCTGCGACGGCGATGGCGATACGCGCCGTGCGGGCGCGAAAACTGATCTGCATGACGCAAGCGTCGCGCTCTCCCGGTCAAGACCAACGCAAGAACCGGCAAATCTCTGATGTAGTAGGGGAGTTGACGTCGCACCGCCCGGCGCACGCGCCCAGCGTGCGCCGGAGCACAGGCCGGCACCCGCATGCCCCGGGTGCGCCCCACGCCACGACTGCCAACCGCTGATCTGTTCATGTCACCCTGGCCGTCAGGGTGACAAGGGGTGGCGGCGGAGTGGGAGGGACCATGGCCGGCGGTACTGCGCGTTCGGCGGCGGGCTTCGGGATATTCGGGCTGGCCGTGGGCTACTTCCTCTGCTACATCCCCTACAGCGGGCTGGTCAAGGCGCTGTCCAGCGGCGAGGTGCCGGGCGTGGACGAGCCGGTGGGCGGCCTGGTGCTGCTGCCCGCCGCGGCGCTCGGCCAGCTGGTGGCGATGCCCGTCTTCCTGACGGCGGTCGGCTGGTGGCACTACGCGCACCGGCGCGAGATCGGCGGACGGCGGCTGATCCTGCCGGCGCGCACCATGCTGTGGGCCGGGTTCTGGATGGCGCTGATCATCGGGACCACCACGCTCAACTTCACCTTCGTGGGCGCGTCGATCCTGCTGATGATGCTGCTGATGCGCGGCGGGGTGCTGATCCTCTCCCCGGTCGTGGACCTGGCCAGGCGGCGGCGCGTCCACGGGTACTCGTGGGCCGCGCTGATCCTGAGCCTGACGGCGGTGGGGGTGGCCGTCTGGGACGTGGACGGATATGTGCTGGGCGTCGGCGGGGTGTTGAGCGTCAGCGTCTATCTCCTGGGCTACGTGGGCCGGTTCACCATCATGAGCAAGGCCGCCAAGACCGGCGACCCCGACGTCGACCGGCGCTACTTCGTGGACGAGCACGTCGCGGCGCCGGTGTTCCAACTGGCGCTGTGCGCCGTGCCCGCAGCGCTCGGTCTCGGCGCCTGGGGGCGCGAACTGCGCTCCGGCTTCACGGACTTCCTGCTGACGCCCGCGGTGGTGCCCGCGTTCCTCATCGGGGTGCTGTACGAGTCGCTGTTCGTCTTCGGCACCTGGATCTACCTCGACCGCCGCGAGTACACGTGGGCCGTCCCGGCGAACCGCTGCGCCAGCCTGTTCGCGGGCGTGGTCTCGGCGTTCGCCCTGACGGCCCTGACGGGGATACCGCGGCCCGGCAACGGGCAGCTGGTGGCGCTCGCCTTCCTGGTGGCGGCCGTCGCCGTGCTGAGCTGGCCGGCCGTGGTCCGGCCGACGCCGCGGCGGGGGGCACACCGGCTGCTGGTGTTCGTCTGCGGCGGGAACACGAGCCGTTCGCCGATGGCCGCCGCGATCGCCGTCAAGGAACTGGCCACCCGGCGCGAGGAGTTCGAGGTGGCCAGCGCGGGTCTCACGGTGCGGTCACCGGGCGCCCCGCTGGTCCCCGAGGCGGTGACGGTGCTGACGGAGCTCGACGTCCCGGTCCCCGTCGGCCACGCCTCGCGGGCGCTGACCGCCGAGCTGTGCCTGAGCTCGGAGGCGATCTACTGCATGACGCAGGCCCAGCGCCACGCGATCATCGCGCTCTCCCCGACGACGGCCGACCGCACCTACGTCCTCGACCCCGACCTGGACGTCCCCGACCCCTCGGGCGCCCCCCTCGACACGTACCGCACCACGGCCCACCTCCTCGGACAGGCCGTCCACACCAGGCTCGCCGAGCTCCCCCCCGCCTGACCGGTCACCCCGGCCGGGCTCAGCGCTCGAAGGCGACGCCCCCTCACCGGTGCACCTCCGCGGGGAGGCCGTGGGCCGGCGCGTCGGGGTGCCGGCGGGAGCAGGACGTGCCGCCGGGCGGCAGGAGTTCGAGCCCGTCGAAGAAGCGGGCGACCTGCGCCGGGCCGCGCGGGATGGAGGGGATCGCGGCCCGGGAGTCGTAGGCGTCCAGGGCCTCGTCGTAGTCCTCGATATGGCCCATGATGCCCATCAGCATCAGCGTCGGCGTCAGCGCTCGGCAGGCCCGTGCCGATGTCCGGGAACCGCCGGACACCCTCCTCGCCCGCGAGACGCCGCACCGCCCCCGGCCGCCCGGTCGACCTCGTCGTCGTCCTTGCCGCCCAGCCAGTGGTCCCAGATCCGGGCCGACCGCGGCACCGTGGTGTCGACCGGGGGAGCCGACGCGGCGTCACTCATGGGCGAGGTGCGTTCAACTCCCCGTCGCGGCGGGAGAGACGGAGGGTGAGGATCTCGAACGGGCGCAGGCGCAGGGGGACTTCACCGCCTTCCGAGTGCGGCAGGCCGTCGCCGTGGGGCTCTTCGAGCAGGTCGCACGGGAGCGCCTCCGCCAGCGGGAACGAGGTGGCGAGCGTGGCCGTCGCCGCGCCGCCCAGGGACTCGTAGAGGCGGACGACGAGGTCCCCCGAGCGGTCGTCGGCGAGCTTGACCGCCTCCACCACGACGCCCGCCCCGTCCACCGCGACCAGCGGCGGCGCCGTGGAGCGGCCCGCGCGGGCGCGCGGCGGCAGGTTCAGGGCGTAGCCCCCGGCCACCGCCGCACCCAGGTCGGCCCCGGCCGCGAGCGCGTAGGTGAAGCGGTGCTCGCCGAGATCGGCTTCCGGGTCGGGGCTGTGCGGGGCCCGCAGCAGGGTCAGCCGCAGCGTGGTGGTGGTGCCGCCGTCCTCGCGGGTGGTGCGCGAGACGTCGTGACCGTAGGTGGAGTCGTTGAGCACCGCCGCGCCGAAGCCGTGCTCGCCCACGTGGACCCAGCGGTGGTTCCACAGCTCGTAACGGGCCGCGTCCCAGCTGGTGTTGGCGTGGGTGGGACGCCTGATGTGGCCGAACTGGATCTCCGCGCTCTCGTGTTCGGCGTGGATGTCCAGCGGCCATGCGGCCTTGAGCACGGTGTCGCGCTCGCGCCAGTCGATGTCGGTGCGGACGGTCAGCTCCCTGCCGCCCGCGGCCAGTTCGAGGTCCTGCACGAGACGGGAGTCGCCGAACGCCCGGACCACGCGGACCGAGGCGAGCAGCGGCCCGGCGTCGGTGACGGTCACCGACTCGGCCCCGGTGAGGTCGGTGACGGTGTGGCGGTAGGAGTGGTCGAGGTTCCAGGCGCTCCACTTGGTGGGGTCGTCCGGGTGGAGCTGGAGCAGGTTCCCCGCCGCGCCGGGCGCGATGGCCTCGCGCGCGGCGGCGGCGTCCAGGACCGACCTGACCAGTCCCTCGCGGTCGACGCGCACCCGCAGCAGGCCGTTGTCCAGCGTGATCCCGTCCGTGTCCTCGGCGACGGTGACCGGCCGGGGCGCGACCTCCGCGCCGGCGGTCTCCCCGCCGAGGGCCCCGGCGCCGAGGGCCGGAACGGCGCCGGGCACGGCGGTGCGGCCGTCGGCCAGCCGCTGCGCGCCCGGCGCGCCGGCCGGGGCCCCGGCCGGGAGGACGCAGACGCCGCCGCGCGCGAAGGGGCCCGCGTTGAACAGGCTCACGCCCTCGCCGCCCCCACCGCCCTCGCCGCCCTCGGTCAGCGCGTCGAGCGCCGCGCCGATGATCTCCTCCAGCTCCGCGTGCACCTCGCGGTAGGTCTCCACGGCCTGCCGGTGCACCCAGGAGATGGAGGAGCCGGGCAGGATGTCGTGGAACTGGTTGAGCAGCACCCGCTCCCACAGCTGCCGCAGCCGCTCGTACGGATAGGCGAACGAGGCGCTGAACGCGGCGGTGGCGGACCAGAGTTCGGCCTCGCGCAGCAGCGACTCGCTGCGGCGGTTGCCGCGCTTGGTGGCGGCCTGGCTGGTGTAGGTGCCGCGGTGGGTCTCCAGGTACAGCTCGCCGCGCCAGACCGGGAGTTCCGTTCCGGTCTCGTCGTACTCGGCGCGGGCGGCGGCGAAGAACGCGTCGGGGTGCCGCACGGTGACCCTGGGCGAACCCTCCAGGTCGGCCAGGCGCCTGGCCCGCTCCAGCATGTCCGGGGTGGGCCCGCCGCCACCGTCGCCGAAGCCGAACGGCGCCAGCGACTGCGTCGCCGTCCCCTTGTCGGCGAACGTCGCGACCGCGTGGGCGAGTTCACGCCCGGACAGCTCGGCGTTGTAGGTGTCGACGGGCGGGAAGTGGGTGAAGATCCGCGTGCCGTCGATGCCCTCCCAGTGGAACGTGTGGTGCGGCAGGCGGTTGGTCTCGTTCCAGGAGAGCTTCTGGGTGAGGAACCACTCCGCGCCCGCGAGCCGGGCCAGCTGGGGGTAGGCGGCGGTGTACCCGAAGGAGTCGGGCAGCCACACGCCCCGGCTCTCGGTGCCGAACTCCTCGCGGAAGAAGCGGCGCCCGTGCACCAGTTGACGGGCCAGCGCCTCGCCGCCCGGCAGGTTGCCGTCCGCCTCGACCCACATGCCGCCGACCGGCGCCCACGTCCCCGCCCGCACCGCGTCCTTGATGCGGGCGAAGATCTCCGGGCGGCGCTCCTTGATCCACGCGTACTGCTGCGCCGAGGAGCAGGCGAAGACCAGCTCCGGGTACTCGGCGGCCAGGGCCGTCATGTTGGTGAACGTCCTGGCGCACTTGCGGATGGTCTCGCGCACCGGCCAGAGCCAGGCGGAGTCGATGTGGGCGTGGCCCACGGCGGTGACGGTGTGCGCGGAGGCGTGCGCGGGGCGCGAGAGCACGTCGGCCAGCGCGTCCCGGCCGCGTTGCGCCGTTCCGGGCAGGTCGCGCGGGTCCACCGCGTCCATGGCGCGTTCGAGGGAGCGAAGGATCTCGTGGCGGCGCGGGGTGGCGCGCGGCAGCTCGCGCATCAGCTGGTCGAGCACCCGCACGTCGTGGATGAGGTGCCAGACCGCGTCGTTGCGGACGGCGAGGTCGGCGGCGACCAGCCGGTAGAGCGGGTCGTCCCCCGCCGTGGCCGGGTCGCCGTAGTGGGTGCCGATGCCGCGGCTGCCGGAGATGGGCGGGTTGGCGGCGAGCTCGATCAGCAGGTCCACGGTCTCGCCGCCGGTGGCCGGATCGGCGATCGGCACGGCCCGGTGGTAGGGGTGGAGGCCCTGGAGCGGCGTGCCGTCGGCGTGGTGGACCAGGCCCTCGGCCTGCCCGCCGGGGCCGTGGGTGTAGGCGAAGTCGAGGTCGAAGACCGCCTCGACGCGCCTGCCCGCCCACGCGGCGGGAAGGGTGGCGGTGGCGCGGAGCCAGGTGGTGGCCCAGGGGCCGCCCCAGGCGTCGCCCACGGCGAACGGCTCGTAGTCGGCGGCCAGCGCGTCGGCGACGGGCACCGGCTCGCCGGGGACGCGCCAGGCGGAGAGGGTGAACGGGATCGAGGGGCCGTGGAGTCGCGGGGTGAGGCGGTCGTCGAGGAACACGGTGACGCGGTCCTCGACCAGGCGTGCGGTGTCGTGCACGGTGCGGCCGTCCTTACGAAGCGTCGTCGGAGGCACGGCCGTCGGCCGAGCCGGTCGGTGAGCCGGTCGGTGAGCCGGGGGCCGGGAGGCGAACGGTGTCCCGGGTGCCGTCGGGCCAGGTCAGCACGGCGGTCAGGGAGCCGTCCCCGCCCGCTGGGCCGTCGCCGTCGCCGTCGTCGTCGCCGCCGAGCGCCGGGAGCGCCGCCGGGTCCGGGGCACCGGCGCCGAGGTGGGCGGCGGCGGCGTACAGCGCGCCGTACCGCAGCGGCTCGTCGCCCGTGGTCAGCAGCGGGGTCGCGGAGTCGGGACCCAGCGGGTTGGCGTCGGCGGCGGTGGCGACCTCCGCGTGGCCGAGACCGCGCAGGGCGGTCAGCCCGGAGACCAGGCCGCCGGAACCGGTGACGACGGCCGCGGCCCCGGCCCCGGCCCCGGCGCCCTGGTGCACGGAGGCGCCGGTGTGCCGGGCCAGCGGCCAGCCGCCGAAGCGCAGGGTGAACGGGCCCGTGGCCGTCTCGTCCGGCGTCGCGTCCACGCGGGCGAGGCGGATCTCGACCGGCCCCCGGACGACGGAGGCCACGGTGATCCAGGGCCCGGTGCGCTGGTCGGTGTCGGGGCCGCCGAACGGGTCCCAGCTCGCGTCACCGGGCCAGTGCGCGCGGCTGCGGGAGACGCCGGCGCGGTCGCCGGTCCCGATCCGGTGCAGCGGGCGGCGGTGGGCCGCGTTGCCGTGCGGGTCGAGCAGCGTGACCGTGGAGTCCAGCGGGCCGCCGGCCGGGTCCTCGGGCATCTCGGGGGCGACGTGCGTGGAGTAGGCGAGCCTGGCGTAGACCGGGTCGTCGGAGACCAGGCGCGCGGGGTCGGCGTGGTCGCTGCCGTGGTTGACGACGCGGACGACGCCGTCGGCGCGGGTGCCGGACACCAGCCAGCCGGGCGCGGCCAGCGTGCGGTGGAAGTCGGCCTCCTCCACGGGCAGCGGGACCTCCGGCTCGTTCCACACCGGGTGCGCGGGCGGCAGCAGCAGCCCGGCGAAGCCCTTGGACGCCCAGTAGGGCGAGGCGGGCCCGGAGTAGACCTGCCGGATGCGGGGGAACGCGTGGTGCCAGCCGAGGGAGAGCAGCCCGTCCCGTCCGACCGCGCCGTTGTCCAGGAAGTGGCTCAGGGTCAGCCCGGCCAGCCTGCGGGTCTGCCCCGGGGGCAGGGGCGTCGCGTCGAACAGGGCGCCCGTCCACACGGGGGCGAGCGCGGCGAACCGGTAGGTGAGGGACCGCCCCTGGATCAGCGGGGAGCCGTTGCCGCCGGTGAGGTGGCGGTGGTCGTCCAGGTAGCGGCGCAGCCGCTCGCGGTAGCGGTCGGCGAGTCCGGGCGGCGCCGCGTCGCCCAGGATGCGCCCGTACCAGAGCGGGTAGAAGTGCATCGCCCAGCCGTTGTAGTGGTCGTAGTTGCGGTGGGCGCCGCCGGTGAGGCCGTCGGAGTACCAGCCGTCGCGGGCGTACCAGCGGTCGGTGAGCTCGATGGCGCGGTCCAGGTCGGCCTGGTCCCAGTCGCCGCCCGCGGTCCTGGCGAACGCCTCGGTGATCGCCTGGAACCAGACCCAGTTGTTGCCCGGCATGTCGGTGCGGACCATCCGGCCCAGCCAGGTGAGAACGTTTTCCCGGACGCGGTCGCTCAGCCGGTCCCAGATCAGGGGGCGCGTCTCGTGCAGGGCGACGGCGATCGAGGCGGCCTCCACCTTGGCCTGGTTGGCCTCGGCGAACGTCGGCCAGCGCTCGGGGGAGGCGGGGTCGGTGCCCGCGTCGAGGCCCTCGGCGTACCACCCGGCGAGGCCGTGGGGGTCCTCGCCCCCGGCGCCGCCGAGCCGGAAGCCCGCCAGCAGGAACGAGCGGGCGAACCCTTCGAGTCCGTCGCTCCAGCGCCCGCTGCCACTGGCGGGTCCCGGCAGGTGGATCTGAGCGTGCCGGTCGGTGGCGAACGGCCTGAGCGCGAGCAGCAGCCGGTCCGCGGTGGCGGTCCACTGGTCGCGTCCGGGTGCGGTGCCCGCGACGGGCGGCGGCGTGGTCACTGAAAACTCTCCCAGGATTCCTCGTACTCGGCCCTGATCCGGTCGCCGGCCTCGCGGCGCCACTCGGCCATCTTCCCGCCCCAGGAGGACACCGAACCGTTCCCGCGTGTGATCGCCTTGAACTCGTCGATCAGGCGGGCCTCCAGGGTGGCGCCCCGGGTGACGTCGAGGTCCGAGTAGAGGCCCTCGGCCGGGTTGCGCACCAGGACGTCCACGGCCCGGCGGTGAAACTCGTGCTGGGTGTGGACGACGTCGGGCCGCTCCGGGAAGTAGAGGGCCAGCGGCGCGTCGGTGATGAAGCTGGTCGGCAGGGTGGTCTGGAGCCGCCCGGCGTCGGTGAGGATCGGGTCGCTGCCCTGGAGGTCGTGGTGGGTGCCGGGCTCGCCGAACTTGCGCAGCAGGTAGGCGTCGGTGCCGAACGGGGCGGCCAGCGCGTTGCACACGCGCAGCAGGTGCCGGATGCGGTCCTTGGGCGCCTTCTTGAGGACCAGGACGCCGAAGCTGGAGACGCCGGACCAGTGGGAGCCGGGGCCGCCGTCGTAGCCGGGGGCGATCATGGCGCCGAGACCGAAGTCCTCGTTGCCCTGGCTGTAGGTGCGGTAGTAGTCGTTCCAGCCGGCGACGCCGTCGTAGTTGACGGCGATCTGGCCGCTGCCGAACCAGTCCTTGAAGCGGCCCAGCACGTTGAACCCGTCGGGGTGGACGACGCCGTCCTCGACCAGGACGCGCATGGCCTCCAGCGCGGGCTCGAACGTCTCGTCCTCCATCCACCAGGTGAAACGGCCGTTCTCCTCGCGCCACTTGTTGGGGCCGCCGAGCATCTCCAGGACGAAGTAGAGGGTGGTCAACGGGTCGCCCACGGCGTAACGGTGCTGGTCGGGGTCCGTGAGGTCGTTGCAGAGCCGACGGAACTCCTCGAAACTGCCGGGGTTGGGGTCGACGCCCCGCTCCTCGATGAGGTCGGTGCGGTAGAGCATGGCCGAGCCCGCGGCGGGGCGGGGCATGGGGATGCCGTAGACGCCGCCGTTGTAGACGGTGTGACGCCACGCCTGCGTCGGGAAGTTGGCCAGGTAGGGGTAGTCGCGCACGGCGCTGCCCGACAGGTGCTCGCTCAGGTCCTGGAAGAGCGCGTGGAACATGGCGGGGCGCTGCGATATCTGCGGCACCACGGCCATGGCGTCCGGCAGGTCGCCGCCGGCCTGCACCACGGCGAACTTGTTGGGGTAGTCGCCGACGGCCACGATCTCGAAGGACAGCTCGGTGCCCAGGCTCGCGTTGAGGGCGCGCCAGTAGCTGTTGCGGTCCAGGGGCGGGGGTACCGGGTTGAAGATCAGCGTCATGAACGAGACGCCGTCGCCGCGCGCCGGAAGGCCGTCGGGGAAGGCGGTCTCGGGGGTGGCGGGGTAGTGCTCGTAGCCGCTGAGCACGCCCTCGGGCGTGCCCGGGAGCGGCACGTCGACGCCCTGGTAGGGGATGTACTCCGGCAGCACGACGTCCGCGTTGAGCGCGGGCGGCGGCAGGTCGGGGCCGTCGCCGCAGCCGGAGAGGGCGAGGCCCGCGCCGATCCCGGCGCCGAGGGAGAGGCCGCCGCGCAGCACGCTTCTGCGGGTGAGGGGGTTGCCCATGACGGGATTTCCTTTCATCCCTTCACCGCTCCCAGCATGACGCCCTTGGTCATGTGCCGCTGGAGGAAGGGGAAGACCAGCACGACGGGGATGATGGAGAGCACGAGGATCGCCGCCTGGAGCGCGTAGGACGGGGGCAGGGCGGCCCCGGCCGCCGCGTTGGCCTCGCCCGCGCCGATGGCGGCGTTGTTGACGACATAGGTGCGCAGGACCAGCTGCATCGGCCATTTCGCGGACTCGTTCATGTACAGCATCGCGTTGAAGAAGGAGTTCCAGTACGCGACGGCGTAGAAGAGGCCGATGACCGCGAGGGCCGCCTTGGAGAGGGGGAGAACGATCCTCAGCATGGTGGTGAGCTCGTTGGCCCCGTCGATGCGGGCGGAGTCGATCAGCTCCTGCGGGATGGACATGAAGAACGAGCGCAGGACGATCACGTTGAACGCGTTGATCATCATGGGCAGGATCAGCGACCAGTAGCTGTTGATCAGGCCGAGTTCCTTGATCAGCAGGTAGCTGGGGATGATGCCCGGCACGAACAGCATCGACAGGACCAGCAGCAGCAGGATCGGCCGGTGCCCGTAGGAGCCGGGGCGGCTGAGCCCGTAGGCGAGCAGGGCGGTGGCCGTCAGGCTGAGGAGGGTGCCGACGACGGTGATGCCGACGCTGACCATCATCGCCCGGGAGACGACGCCGCCGGAGAGGATCGCCTCGTAGGAGGCGAACGAGGGGCGGTCGGGCCACAGGACGAACCCGCCGGTGGAGTTCACCTGTTCGGCGTCGGCCAGGGAGGTCGAGACGATGGAGGCGAAGGGGAGGATCACCAGCAGGCAGCAGATAAGGAGTATCAGGCTCCTCAGCACGCGCCAGGCCGGTGAGGCCGGGGTCTTCCCCGGCACGGCGCTGTAGGCGGACGCGGTGCTCATCGCTTCTTGTAGATCCCTTCCTCGCCCACGAGATGGGCGAGCTTGTTGGCTCCGACGACGAGCGCGACCCCGACGATGCCCTTGACCAGGCCGACCGCGGCGCTCGTCCCCCACTGCCCGGCTATGAGGCCGTTGTTGTAGACGTAGGTGTCGAGCACGTCGCTGTTCTCGATGCCGACGGCCGTCTGCTGGAGGATGATCTGCTCGAAGCCCACGCTCAGGGCGTCGCCCAGGCGCAGGATGGCCAGCAGGATGATGAGGCTTCGCAGCGCGGGGAGCGTCACGTGCCAGGTCTGCCGCCAGCGGCTCGCGCCGTCCACCGCCGCCGACTCGTAGAGGTCGGTGTCGACGCGGGCGAGGGCGGCGAGGAAGAGGATCGTGCCCCAGCCGGTGTCCTTCCAGATGACCTGCGAGGTCAGCAGCGCCTTGAACAGGTCGGGGTCACCGATGATGTTCATCGTGCCGAGGTCCTGGGCCTGGAGGAAGACGTTCAGCAGGCCGGAGTTGCCGATCATCTGCTGGAAGATCGCGACCACGACCACCCAGGACAGGAAGTGCGGCAGGTACAGGATGTTCTGGACCACGCGCTTGACGCGCTCGCTGAGCAGGCTGTTGAGCAGCAGCGCGAGGGCGATGGGCGCGGGGAAAACGAAAACTACCTGGATCAGCGTGAGCTGGAGGGTGTTGACCAGGGCCCGCACGAACGCGTCGTCGCCGTTGAAGATGATGTCGAAGTTGTCGAAGCCGACCCACTTGCTGTCCGCGATGCCGATGAACGGCTGGTAGTGCTGGAAGGCGATGACGTTGCCCAGGAGCGGGACGTAGTGGAACAGCAGCAGTACCACGACCCCCGGAAGCGCGAACCAGAGCAGCGTGAGGTCTCTGCGCCCGCGAGGTGTGCGGCGCCTGACCCGTTCCTCGACTGCGGCCATGCGTGATCCCCTTCGATGCGCTGGTCGATGCTGCGCTATGTAAATCCAATGGATTGTCTTAGTCAATGGCTGCGGCAAGGAAAATCTTGGCCAGACCTGGGTAGGAGCCAGGAGCGTGCCTGTACAGCTGCCCTGTGCAGGCGAGCGAGCTCATCATGTGACCGAATCAGTGGCCAGTTAATACTTTTCCAGGGTGGGGTGGACGGTGTTGGATGTGCCCATGCATGACGTACCGGAACTCGTCCTGAGTGACGATGAACGCGTGGCGCTGCGGACCTGGGCCGCCGAACGCCCCGACCGCCTGGTGCGCGCGCGCATCGTGCTCGACGCCGCCGCCGGCCTCTCCGTCTCGGACAGCGCCAGGGCGCTCGGGGTCTCGCGCCCCACGGTGTCGTCCTGGCGCAACCGGTATGCGGCGCACGGCCTGGCCGGGCTGGCGCACCGGCCGCGCAGCGGGCGTCCGCCGCGCATCGACGAGGCGGACGTGGTCGCGGCGACGCTCGCCGGGCCGCCCCCGCCGCGCCGCGCCTGGTCGGCCCGCGCGCTCGCCGACCACCTCGGCCTCTCGCACACGGCGGTCAGCGGCGTGTGGCGGCGCTGGGCGGTGACGGGCGAGGGCCCGCCCGCCGTGACGCTACCCGCCGAACCGGCGTTCACCGTGCGCCGCCCGCTGCTCCTCGGCCTGTGGCAGCGCGGCAGGTCGGCGGCGATCGTGCTGGCCGAGCCGTCGGAGAAGCCACCGGCGCCGGGGGCGGCGCCCGCCGAGGAGCGCGTCTCCCGTGCCGCCGCGCTCAGTTCGGCGCTGACCAGGGCCGCGGGCCCCGGCGCGCCGGGCGGCGCGGGCGGCGCGCCCGGCGACGCGGCGGGCGCCGGTCCCGCGAGCACCGGTCCGGGCGGCGGAGCTCCGGGGGGACGGGGTT
>NZ_LAVK01000098.1 GCF_001083795.1 Streptomyces sp. SBT349 | reverse complement strand
CTCCCAACCCTCCCGGGGCGGCGGGTGGCACACCGCGCCGCACCCCACCCTGCGACTGAAACGTTACAACCACCGTCCGAGGGAACCCCCATGACTCTCCCCCACCTCCACCCGCTCCGGCGCCGCCTCGGCCTGGTCCTCGCCGTGGTCGCGCTGCTGTTCGGCGGCACCACCGCCGTGGCCACGCCGCCCGAGGCCGCCGCCGCCCCCGCCATCGACACGGACGCCTCGTATGTGCTGGTCAACCGGCACAGTGGCAAGGCCCTCGACGTCTACGACCTCGCCACCCACGACGGCGCCGAGATCGTGCAGTGGGCGCGCAACGACGGCGCCTGGCAGCAGTGGCAGTTCGTGGACACCGGCGGCGGCTGGTACCGCCTGAGGTCCCGGCACAGCGGCAAGGTGCTCGACGTCCGCGACGCCTCGACCGCCGACGGCGCCGCCGTCGTGCAGTGGACCCAGGACAACGGCCGGGCCAGCCAGCAGTTCCGCCTGGCCGACTCCCCCGACGGCTTCGTCCGGCTCATCAACCGCAACAGCGGAAAGGCGCTCGACGTCCTCGACTTCTCGACGGCCGACGGCGGCCAGGTCGTCCAGTGGCCCGACCTGGGCGGCGTCAACCAGCAGTGGCAGCTGGTCAAGCTGGGCCCGAGCGCGCCCGGCACCTTCACCAACCCGGTCAAGCGCAACGGACCCGACCCCTGGCTCCAGTACCACGACGGCTTCTACTACCTCGCCACGACCACGTGGAACTCGACGGTGACCATGCGCCGTTCGGCCACCCTCGGGGGTCTGTCCACCGCACCCGACACCGTCGTCTTCGACCTGTCCGGCAGGCCGAACGGCTGCTGCACCATGTGGGCCCCCGAGTTCCACCTCATCGACGGGCCCAACGGCCCGCGCTGGTACCTGTACTACGTGGCGGGCGAGGACGTTCCCGACTACAACCCCACCCAGCGGCTGCACGTGCTGGAGAGCGAGGGCACGGACCCGATGGGCCCGTACCACTTCAAGGCCGACCTGGGGAACACCTGGGAGCTCGACCCCAGCATCCTGCGCGTGGACGGCGACCTGTACCTGATGGGCAGCGCCATCGACGGCACGCAGAGCCTGACCATCACCCCGCTCTCCAACCCCTGGACGCCGAGCGGTGCCCGGCGGACGATCAGCTCGCCGACGCTGTCCTGGGAGCGGCAGTCGGGCGCGGTGAACGAGGGCGCCGAGGCGCTGTACCACGACGGCCGGACCATGATCGTCTATTCGGCAAGCGCCTGCTGGGGGCCCGACTACAAGCTGGGCCTGCTGACGTTCACCGGCTCCGACCCGCTCAACCGCGCGCACTGGACCAAGTCCCCCGAGCCGGTCTTCGAACGCAGCGACGCCAACGGGGTGTTCGCCCCGGGCCACAACGGGTTCTTCACCTCGCCGGACGGCACCGAGGACTGGATCGTCTACCACGCCAACGACTCGGCCTCGGGCGGCTGCGACATGAACCGCTCCACCCGGGCGCAGCCGTTCACCTGGAACGCCGACGGCACCCCCGACTTCGGGACGCCGGTCAGGACGGGCGTCGAACTCCCCGCCCCCTCGGGCGAATGACGCCGCGCGTCGGCCCGGTGGACGCCGGGCCGACCCGCGGGACGCGCCTTCCGCACCTTCCGCACCGGCCGCCGACGCCCGAACCGACAGCCGAACCGACAGCCGAACCGACACCGTAGGAGAGATCACCATGACCCAACGACCCGAGCCGCGACCGGACTCGACATCCAGGCGGCGCGTCGTGGGCGGCCTGCTGGCCGCCGGCGCGCTGCCCCTCACCGTGCTGGGCGTGACCGGCGCCGGGCGCGCCACCGCGAGCGGCACCGGCGGAGGCACAGGCGACGCCAGCGCCGGCGCCGCCCAGGCGTACCCCAACCCGGGCCTGGTCACCGGGGACACCGGGGTGCACGACCCCAGCTTCGTGAGGCGCCCCTCGGGCGGCTACCTGGTCGCGCACACCGGGGACAACGTGGCGCTGAAGACGTCGGCGGACAGGACCGCGTTCCGCAACGCGGGCTCGGTCTTCCCGAACGGCGCGCCCTGGACCACCCCGTACACCGGCGGCAGCCGCAACCTCTGGGCGCCGCACGTCTCTTACCACAACGGCCGGTACTGGCTGTACTACTCGGCCTCGACGTTCGGCTCCAACCGCTCGGCGATCTTCCTGGCCACCAGCACGAGCGGCGACTCCGGCTCCTGGGCCGACCAGGGCCTGGTGATCGAGTCGCAGTCGTCGAACGACTACAACGCCATCGACCCGCACCTGGTGGTGGACGGCGGGCGCTGGTGGCTGGCGTTCGGCTCGTTCTGGTCGGGCATCAAGATGATCGAGCTCAACCCGTCCACCGGCAAGCGCACCGGATCGGCCCTCCACTCGATCGCGGGGCGCGGCGGGGGCGCGATCGAGGCGCCGACGATCTTCAAACGGGGGTCGTACTTCTACCTGTTCGTGTCGTTCGACCTCTGCTGCCGGGGCGCGGACAGCACCTACCGGATCATGGTCGGCCGCTCATCGAGCGTCACCGGCACCTATGTGGACCGGAACGGGACGGCGCTGACCTCGGGCGGCGGCACGGAGATCCTCGCCGGGCACGGGAACATCCACGGCCCGGGGCACCAGGACGTCTTCGCCGACTCGGACAACGACATCCTGGCGTACCACTACTACGCCGACAACGGCACGGCGCTGCTCGGCATCAACTGGCTCGGCTGGGACGAGGCGGGCTGGCCGTACGCGCACTGACCCCGCACGGTGACCGCACGCACGGGCCGCACGCGAGGACGCCATGCGTGGACCACCTGCGCGGTCGGCGCCGCGCCCGGCACGGTGACGGGCGCGGCGCCCCCGCGTCAGGCCGAAAGGTCGTGCTGCGGGCGGTAGTTGACGCCGAGCGCGTCCAGCAGGGGCAGGTGCCCGGTGAGGCGGTCGCGGAAGTCGGCGAGGTCGCGCCGCCCGGCCGGGGACCAGCCGATCTCGGCGATGGCGGCCAGGCGCGGAAAGGCCCGCCACTCGACGAGGTCGGTCGTCGGCAGGTACTCGCTCCAGAGCTGGCCCTGCACGCCGAGCGCGGCCTCGGGGGGCTCGTAGCCGTAGACGCGTGAGAGGGGCAGGCCGGTCCTGATCGCCAGCGGCTCCCCGGGGGCGTCGGCCTCGGCCCAGTCCAGGTAGGTGTACTCCTGCGGGGCGGCGACCAGGTCGAGCCCGGCGGCCCTGGCCAGCTTGACGCGGTCCTCGCCCTGCCACGCGAAGACGGCCGCGCCCTCGGGGACGCCGTGCTCGATCAGCTCGTCCCAGACGGCGGCCCTTCTGCCGAGTCCGGCCAGGTGGCCGGCGAGGCGCCGCGACCACCAGCCGTGGAGGTGCCCGGGCCCGGCCAGGCCGTCGGCGAGGGCGCGCCGGGCGGCGTCGGCGCTGGCCAGCCACTCGTCGGGCGGCACCTCGTCGCCGCCGAGGTGCACGTACTCGAAGGGGAAGACGTCGGTCAGCTCGTCGAGCACATGGTGGACGAACTCCACGGTCGGCTCGGCGCAGTTGAGCACATGGCGCGATATGCCCCACTCCCGGCGGACCGGGAGGCGGCGCGCCGGGTCGTTGCCCAGCTCGGGGTAGGCGGATATCGCGGCCTGCATGTGGCCCGGCGCGTCGATCTCCGGCATGATCCGCACGCCGCGGCGCGCGGCGTAGGCGACGAGGTCGCGCAGCTCGGCCTGGGTGTAGAAGCCTCCGTGGGGCACGTCGTCGGTGACGCCGTCGCGGGCGTGGCCGACCGGGGAGCCGGTCCTGAAGCCGCCGACCTCGGTGAGCCGCGGGTAGCGCGTGACCTCGAAACGCCATCCCTGGTCGTCGGTGAGGTGGAGGTGGAGGGTGTTCAGCTTGTGGAGCGCGAGCAGGTCGACATAGCGATGGACGAACGGCAGGGGGTGGCACCAGCGCGCCACGTCCAGGAGGGAGCCGCGCCAGGCGAAGCGGGGCCGGTCGAGGATCTCCAGGCAGGGCAGGCGACGGTCGCGGGCGAGCTGCCGCAGCGACTGGACCGCCCAGCGGAGCCCGGCCGCCTCGGCGGCCTCGGCCCGCACGCCGTCCTCGGCGACGCGCAGCCGGTATCCCTCCGCGCCGAGGCTCCGGTCCTCGACGAGGGCGAGCTCGATCCCGGTGCCGGAGCCGGAGCCGGAGCCGGAGCCGGTCAGGCCGAGGGTCTCGCGGGCCAGTTCCGCGAGGTCGGCCAGCTCGGCCGGTGCGCGCACGCCCACATCCGCGCCGAGCGCGAAGTGTCCTGCGTGGAGGTGCATCGTCTCGGGTCGGGGTATGAGGGACGGCTGCGGGCGCGGGGCTTCGTTGAGTGGCACGGTTTCGAAGCTATATCGCGCCCGCGGCGCTGCCAATAGCCGCCGGACCCGGGAGGGAAGGGGCCGGGCGGTCGGCCGCCGCGGGCGCGGGGCGCCCTACGCCGAGGGGTAGGCCATGAAGAGGAGGGCGGCCAGGATGCCGCCGACGATGGGGCCCAGGACGGGGACCCAGGAGTATCCCCAGTCGGCGCGGCCCTTGCCCCTGATCGGCAGGATGAACGCGTAGGCGATGCGCGGGCCGAGGTCGCGGGCCGGGTTGATGGCGTAGCCCGTGGGGCCGCCGAGCGACGTGCCGATCACGATCACGACGAAGGCCACCCCGGCGTAACCGAGGGCCGCGTTCCCGAAGTTGGGCACTCCGTCCGGGCCGCTCTGGAAGGCCGGGGAGAAGAGCACGAAGGCCACGAGGACGAAGGTGCCGATGGTCTCGGTGACGAAGTTCCACGTCTTGTCGGCGATCTGCGGCGCCGTCGCGAATATGCCGAGGGTGCCACCCGGTTCGGGGTGGTCGTCGAATTGCAGCTTGTAGGTGGCCCAGCAGAGGATCGCGCCGACAATGCCGCCGAGCATCTGGGCGATGAGGTATATGGGGACGTCGGACCATTCGGTCTTGTCCGCGACGGCCAGACCGAGCGTGATCGCGGGGTTGAGATGGGCCCCGCTCGGGGCGGCGAGACTCGCGCCGGCGAACACCGCGAATCCCCAGCCGATGTTGATGAACAGCGGCCCGCCATTGTTGCCGTTCGTTCTGCGCAGGACGTTGTTGGCGACGACTCCGGTACCCAGCAAAATGAGCACTGAGGTGCCGAGCAGTTCCCAGAGGAAAATTGAACTCGTGCTCACCCGTTACCTCCACAACGTTGTGGCTCCGCACGTCGGTTGTGCCGACGAATGCCCGCGCACACTACTTGATCCACAGCGGCCCCTCTAGGGCGTGAGCAGATAAAATCCGCGCCGGTTTGTCGTGTTGGGGGCGCCCTGACACTGTTTAGGCGCACCTCATGCGCGCGACGGCAGTTCGAGGACGGCGAAGGTGGCGCCCCAGGGGTCGGCGACGACGGCCAGGCCCCGCCCGATGGCGTCGGTGGAACGGTGGAGGACGGACCCGCCCTCCCCGGCGGCGGTCGTGGCGGCTTTCCCGGTGTCCGTCACGCCGAAATACGGCATCCAGAACGGATCGACGCCCGGCTGATCCGGCCTCAACAGGGTTCTTCCCGCCACCGCCGTGTCGTCCCGCCCGTCGCTCAGCCGGAAGGCGGCATAGCCGGGGGTGGCCGCCTCGGCGTGCTCCGCCGCGCGGAAACCGAGGACCGATTCGTAGAACCGGTCCGCCGATTCCCCGTCGTGGACGGCGAGTTCGGCCCAGCAGAGCGCGGCGGGCTCGCCGAGGAGACCGGCGCCCATGTGTGCGCGCGGCTGCCAGAATCCGACGTGTGCCCCGGCCGTGTCGATCGCGAGCAGGCTCCGGCCCTGAACGCCGAAGTCCCGTGGCCCGTCCGCGATCCGGCCACCCGCGCCGGTGATTCTCCCGGCCGTCGCGTCGGCGTCGTCCGTCGCGAAGGAGACGATCCAGCTTCCGCTCCCCTGCTCCCCGGGGGCGATGCCCGCCACCATCTGCCGCCGGGCGGTGGCATAGGTGTAGTGGTCGAACGCCGGGCCCGCGTGCACGTACTCCCAGCCCAGGACAGCGGCGTAGAACTCCTCGGCGGCGGCCGGCTCCGGCGCGTTGAGGTCCGCCCAGCACAGGGCGCCGGGACGGTAGGAGGTGGGCTCGGGCACGGAACTCTCCTGTCTGGGCCGGTGGTTGACCGCCCCGCCGTGCTCCGGGGGGCGACCGTAGGTCATTGCCGAGGACCGTACGTCATGAGCGAGCAGGGGCATTGACGTGCGTTCGGACCGCTTGGAGGATGCACGGATGTCCGGAAGGGGGGCTGCACGGTGCGCCAAAGGGACCCGAACACGCTCGATGACGCGTCGGGGGACGGGGGTTCGGGGCTCATCGCCGTGGTCGGCATGGCGCTCAGAGTGCCGGGAAGCGCCGGTCTCGACGCCTTCTGGTCCCACCTCTCCGAGGGGGTGGAGTCGGTCACCCGCTTCGACGAGGACGAGCTGCGCGCGGCGGGGATCCCGGAGCGGGACCTGAAAGACCCGCACTACATCAGGGCCAAGCCGGTCCTCGACGACGTCGCCGCGTTCGACGCCCCCTTCTTCGGGTTGACGCCCCGCGAGGCACAGGTGAGGGACCCGCAGCACCGGCTCTTCCTGGAGTCGGCCTACACCGCGCTCGAACACGCGGGCTACGACCCGTTCGCCGTCCCGGGGGCGGTCGGCGTCTACGGCGGGGGCGCGCCCAACTTCTACCGCGAGCTGAACGTCAACTCCCACCCGGAGGCCACCGCCTTCCTCGGCGAGGTGGGCGTCGTCGTCGCCAACGCGACCGACTACATCACCACGGCCGTCTCGCACCACCTCGGCCTGACCGGGCCCAGCGTCAACGTGGCGACGGCCTGTTCGACCTCGCTGGTCGCCGTTCACCTGGCCTGCCAGGCGCTGCGCACCGGCGAGTGCGACGCGGCGGTGGCGGGCGGGGTGCAGGTCGAGCTGCCGCGCGTCACCGGCTACCACTCGGCGGAGGGCGGGATGTTCTCGGTGACCGGCCGGGTCCGTCCGTTCGACGCGGGCGCCGACGGGACGATCTTCGGCACCGGCGTGGGCACCGTGGTACTGAAGCGCTGGTCCGACGCGATCGCCGACGGCGACACGGTCCACGGCGTCATCCGCGCCTCGGCCATCAACAACGACGGCGCGCTGAAGACGGGCTTCACCGCGCCCAGCGTCGAGGGCCAGGCCATCCTGATCCGCCGGGTGCTGACCACCTTCGGCGTCGACCCGGCGCGGATCGGCTATGTCGAGGCGCACGGGACGGGCACCCGGGTCGGGGACCCCATCGAGGTGGCCGCCCTCACCCGGGCGTTCCGCGACCTGGGCATGACCGGCGTCCGCACCTGCCCCATCGGCTCGGTCAAGGGGAACGTCGGCCACCTGGGCCCGGCCGCGGGCGTCGTCGGGCTCATCAAGTCCGTGCTGGCCATCCGCGAGGGCCGCATCCCGCCGAGCATCAACTTCTCGGAGCCCAACCCCGACATCGACTTCGAGCACGGCCCGTTCTACGTCAACACCGAGCTGGCGCCCTGGCCCGGGGACCGGCCGACGCGGATGGCCGCGGTCAGCTCGTTCGGCGTGGGCGGGACCAACGCGCATGTCGTCGTGGCCGAACCACCGGCCGTCCCCCGCGCCCGCGACCTGGCCCCGGGCGCGGCGGGAACGGCGGGAACGGCGGGAACAGCCGGAACGGCCGGCGGCGGGCGCCCCGTGGTCCTCACCCTCTCGGCGCGCACGCCGGAGGCGCTGGACTCGGCCGCCCGCGCGCTCGGCGACCACCTGGAGGCCCACCCGGAGCTGCGGCCCGCCGATGTCGCCGCGACCCTGGCGCTGGGGCGACCGCGGTTCGCGCACAGGACGGCCGTGGTGCCCGGCGGCGGGCGCCCCGCCGAGGCGCTGCGCGCGGCGGGTCCGGGGGGCGGGGCGGTGGCGGCCGAGGGGCGCTCCGTCGCGTTGCTCTTCCCCGGGCAGGGCTCCCAGCACCTGGGCATGGGACGGGAGTTGTACCGGAAGGAGCCCGTCTTCCGCGAGTCGTTCGACAGCTGCGCCGACCTCGCGCGCCCGCTGCTGGGCGAGGACCTGCGCGAGGTCGTGTTCGCGGCGGCGGACGCCGCGCGGGCGGGCGTCGCCGTCGGCGCGGCCAACGGTTCGGCCAAGGGTTCGGCCAACGGCTCGGTGCCCGGGGGCGGTTCCGGCGCGGCGGAGCGGCTGACCAGGACCCGGCTGGCGCAACCGGCGCTGTTCGCCGTCGAGTACGCGATGGCGCGGCAGCTCGCCGCCTGGGGGCTGACCCCGGCCGGGATGATCGGGCACAGCGTCGGCGAGTACGTGGCGGCCTGCGTGGCGGGCGTCTTCTCGCTCCCGGACGCCGTGCGGCTCGTGGTCAGGCGCGGCGCGCTCGTCGAGGACCTGCCCGGCGGCAGCATGCTCGCCGTCCCCGCGGCGGCGGAGCGGCTGGCGGAGCTCGACCTGGCCGGAGTGGACATCGCCGCCTACAACGGGCCGCGCCTGACGGTGATCTCGGGCCCCGACGAGGCGATCGACGCCGCCGAGGCGGAGCTGGCGGAACGGGGTCTCGCCGGCCGCCGCCTCCACACCTCGCACGCGTTCCACTCGGCGATGATGGACCCGGTGCTCGACGCGTTCGCCGCCGAGCTGGCCGGGGTCACGCTGCACGCGCCGCGCCTGCCGTTCGTCTCCAATGTCACCGGCGACTGGATCACCGACGCCCAGGCCGTGGACCCGCGGTACTGGGTCGGCCACCTGCGCGCGCCGGTCCGCTTCGCCGCCGGCGTCTCCCTGCTGCTGGAGGACGGCGACCGGCTGCTGGTCGAGGCGGGCCCCGGGCAGGTGCTCACCCGGCTGGCCAGGGCCCAGGCGGTCGCGGGGGGCTCCCGGGACAGGACGCTGGTGGCGACCATGCCGGCGCCGGGGTCCGCCGACGACGAACCGCTGTGCCTGGCACGGGCGCTGGCCGCGCTCTGGTGCGCGGGCGCGCCCGTCGACTGGGACTCCTACCTCGGCGGGGCCGGGCGCCGGGTGCCGCTGCCGACCTACCCGTTCGAGCGGAAGGACCACTGGCTCGACCCGGTCGCGCCGCCGCCCGCGCCCGTCGGTGGGAGCGGGCCGGAGCGGGAGGAGGGCCGCCGGCCGATCGAACGGGCGCTGTTCCGGCCCGAGTGGCGCGAGGACGGGGACGCGGCGCCGGGGCCGCGGGCCTCGCTCGCCGCCACCTGGCTGCTGTTCCGCAGGGGCCCGGCGCTGGACGGAACGGTGGACCGGCTGCGGCGGTTGGGCGGCGAGGTGGTGACCGTCGAGCCGGGCCCGCGCTTCGAGCGCCTGGCGGGGAGCCGATACGTGCTGCGGCCGGGCGTCGGGGAGGACTACGACGCGCTGGTGGCATCGCTGGCCGCCGACGGGCTCACGCCCCGGCGCGTCCTGCACGGCTGGCTGTTCGGGCCGCCCGAGGAGGCCGCGGAGCCGGACGGCGCGGAGCGGGGGAACGAGGCGGGCACCTGGCTCGACCTCGGGTTCTTCAGCGTGCTGTTCCTCGCCCAGGCGCTCGCCCGGCGCGGCTCGGCCGTGACCCCGGGGATGGCGTGGGACGTGGTGGGGTCCCGGATGCGGGCGGTGTCGGGCGCCGAGCCCGTCGAGCCCGCGCGCGCGGCGGTGTCCGGGGTCTGCGACGTGATGGCCAAGGAGCTGCCCGAGATCGCGGTGCGCTGCCTCGACGTGGCCGAACACCGTTTCGACGAAGGGCTGTTGGACGAGCTGGCCCGCCCCGTGGGCGGGGACCGGTGGGTGGCCGTGCGGGGCCGCAGGCGCTGGGTGCTCGCCTACCGGAACGTTCCCGAGCCGCGGGCCCCCGGCGCCGTGGGGCCGCTGCGCGAGCGCGGCACCTATCTGATCACCGGCGGCCTCGGCGGCATCGGGCTCACGGTGGCGGAGGGCCTGGCCAGGGCCGTGCGCGCCCGGCTGGTGCTGACCGCCAGGTCGGCGTTCCCGCCCCGGGAGGAGTGGGACGCGCTGCTGGCCGCCGAGCCGGGACCCGCGGAGGCCGGAACGGGCCGGGAGGCCGGGAGGGACAGCGGGCGCGGGGCGACGCTGCGGTGGATCCGGCGGATCGAGGACCTCGGCGGCGAGGTGCTCGTCCTGCGGGCCGACGTGGCGGACGAGGTCGCCATGCGCGCCGCCGTCGAGGCGGGGGAGCGCGCGTTCGGGCCGATCCGCGGCGTCTTCCACACCGCGGGCGTGCCGGGCGGCGGACTGCTGGCCATCAAGACCAGGGCGGAGGCCGAGCGCGTGATGGCGGCCAAGGTCACCGGCACGCTGGTGCTGGACCGGCTGCTGGGCGACCGGCTCGACCTCATGGTGCTCTTCTCCTCGATCACCTCGGTCGCGGGGAACCTCGGCCAGACCGACTACGCCGCGGCCAACGCGTTCCTCGACGCCTACGCCCACGCGCGGGCCGCGGAGGGCACCGGCTTCACGGTCTCCGTCAACTGGGACGCCTGGAGCGAGGTCGGCATGGCCGCCACGGCGGACGCGCTGGCCCCCGCCGCGTTCCGCGCCCTCCAGACCGGCGCCTCGGCGGGCGTCGGATCGCTGGTGACCGAGGCGCCCACCACCGCGCCCGCCACCGCGCCCGCGCCCGAGCCCGGCGCGCATCCGCTGCTGGGCGCGCGCCGGGAGGGCGCGGACGGCGAGATCACCTATCTGACCTGGATGGACGCCACCTCGCACTGGCTGCCGCGCGAGCACCGGGTGGGCGGCACGCCGGTGTGGCCCGCCACCGCCTATGTGGAGATGGCGCGCGCGGCGGGCGCCGCCGCGCTGGCGGCCGGGGCCGCTGACGAGGCCGCCGGGGGACCGCCGCCGGTGCGGCTGAGCGATGTCACGTTCCTCGCGGTGCTGACGCTGGCCGAACGCCGGTCGCTGCGCACCACGTTGGTGCCGGATCGGGGCGGCTTCCGGTTCTCCGTCGCCAGCTCCCCCGACGGCGCGGAGTGGACCGAGCACGTCACGGGCCTGGTCGGCCAGGCGGAACGGGAACGGCCGCCCCTGCACGACCTCGATGTGCTGCGCGACCTCTTCCCGGTCGTCAAGTCCGACACCGAACCGTTCGAACCCGAGGTGGGACTGGTCGACTTCGGTCCCCGCTGGTCGAACATGGCCGAGATACGCCGCGACGACGCGTCCACGCTCGCCCGGATCGAGATGCCGGAGGAGTTCGTCGACGAGCTGGCCGACTACCCGCTGCACCCGGCGCTGTTCGACGCCGCGACCTCCAATGTCGTCTATCTGCCGGAGCTGGGCCCGACCGGCGAGAGCTACCTGCCCTTCACGATCAGCGCCATCACCGTCCGGTCGGCGCTGCCCCCGGTCATCCACGTCTACTCCCGGCGGCGCGGCTCCCACCGGAACCTGATCACCTTCGACATCACGGTCACCGACGGCGAGGGCAGGGAGGTCGTGGACGTCACCGGCTACACGGTCCGCACCCGCGACCCGGAGACCTTCCGCAGGGCCGTCGGCGAGATGGCGCGCACCACGCCGGAGCCCGGCCCGGACGGCACGGCCGACGCCCCCGCCGCGCCGGCGCCCGCGCCCGCGCTCGGCGGCGCGTTCGCCATCCGGCCCGAGGAGGGGATCCGGGCGCTGTGGCACATCCTGAGCGAACGGATCGGCCCGCAGGTCGTGGTCGTCCCCGAGGGCGTGCACGAGAGACTGCGCGCGGTCGAGCGGCTCACGCAGAACGTCATCGCCGACGCGGGCACGGGCGCGGGTACCGCCGGGGCGGGCGCGACGGAGCCGGGCGCCGCGCCGGCCTCGGGGGCGAACGGAGGGGGGACGCTGACGCCCCAGGAGCGGCTGACGCGGCTGTGGGCGGACGCGCTCGGGATCGAAGGCGTGGGCGTGGACGACGACTTCTTCGCGCTGGGCGGCAACTCGCTGGTGGCGGTGCAGCTCGCGGCGCGCGTGCGCAGCGAGTTCGACGCCGACCTGCCGATCGCCACGCTCATCGAGAACCCGACGGTCCGCGCCATCGCGGACATGGTGGCGCCGTGAGGCCCTCCCCGGGCCCGGGGCCGGGAGGTGCCCCCGGCGCGGGCGAGGAAGCGAACGGAGAAGGGGCCCGGTGAGCGACTCCCCCGGCGCGCCTGCGCCCAGTCCCTGGGTTCCCTACCCTCCGCCGCGCCATCACGCTGCGGAGCGGACGGGGTTGACGCTGTTCTGCTTCCCCTGCGCGGGGCGCGGCGCGTCCGTCTACCGCTCCTGGCAGCGGCTGCTGGCGCCGGAGATCGACGTGGTCCCCCTCCAGCTTCCCGGCAGGGAGGGCCGCGCCACCGCCGAGCCGTTCACGGACATGGAGAGCCTGATGGCCGCGCTCCTGCCCGTGCTCGACGCCCATCTCACCGGCCCCTACGCGCTGTTCGGGCACAGCCTCGGCGCCGCGGTCGCCTTCGAGGCGGCCCGGCGGATGGAGGCGGTGGGCAGGGCGCCGGAGCGGCTGATCGTCGCCGCCCAGCGGCCACCCCACGAGCCGGACGACCGGCCGCCGCTGCACGAGCTGCCGCGCTCGGCGTTCATGACGATGCTCGGGCTCTACGGGCAGGTGCCGGTGGAGCTGTTCGACGACCCGGCGGCGGTCGAGCTGGCCGCGGTGAGCCTGCGGGCGGACTTCACGCTGCTGGAGACCTACGCGGCGTCCGTGGAGCCCCCGTTGTCCTGCCCGCTGACGGCGCTGGCCGGGCTCGCGGACAGCAGCGTGCCCCCCGCGTCGATGCGCGGCTGGGGCCGCCTGACCGCGGGCGGCTTCGCCTTCCGCCCGATCCCGGGGGACCACTTCTTCGTCCACCGGCGCGCCGAGGAACTCACGGGCCTGATCCGGGAGTCGCTGCCGCGGCGCCCCTGACACCCGGCGCCCCTGACGTTCGGCGCCGGGCGCCGCCCGGCGTCAGCCCTCGGCGGCCGGGAGCCAGAGGGCGGTGTCCGGGGGCAGGTCCCCGGTGGCGGGAAGGCCGGGGAGGCCGGCGCTGATCAGGAGCGGGCGGGCGGCGGGCGCGGGGACCGGGTCGGCCGCGAGGTTCACCACGCAGCGCAGGGCGCCGTGGGTGAAGTCCAGGGTGCCGGGGGCCGCTTCCCGGCTCCAGCGGAGCGTGGCCCCGCCCGTGCGCAGGCGGCGGCGGAGGTGGATCGCCGCGCGGTAGAGCTCCAACGTGCTGTCCTTCTCACCCTGTTGGGCCTCGACCGAGAGGGCGGCCCAGTCCGCGGGCCGGGGCAGCCAGGAGCGGGCGGGCGCGGTCCGGGTCCACGGGAGGGGTATCCGGCAGCCGTCGCGGCCCTTGCGGGCGCCGCCCGAGCGCCGCCGCACCGGGTCGCGCAGCACCGCCTCCGGGAGGTCGGGCACCTCGGGGAGGCCGAGTTCCTCGCCCTGGTAGAGGTAGGCGCAGCCGGGCAGCGCGAGGAGCAGCAGGGCGGCGGCGGCGGCGCGGCGCAGCGCGAGGGCGGGGTCGACGGCCGGGCGCGTTCCGCCGGTCAGGAGCCAGGCGTCCGGGTCCGTGCCGGGTGGCAGGGCGAGGCGGGAGCGGTGGCGCACGACGTCGTGGTTGGACAGGACCCAGGTCGGCGCCGCGTCGGGGCCCGCCGTGGTCAGGGAGCGGTCGATGACGGCGCGCAGGGCGGTCGCGTTCCAATCGGCCTTCAGGAAATCGAAGTTGAACGCCTGGTGCAGCTCGTCGGGGCGCGTGTAGTGGGCGCGGCGGGCGCGTTCGGCCCACGACTCGGCGACGGCGGCGCGGGTCGGGCGGTACCCGTCGAGGACGGCGCGGAAGCGGCGGAGGATCGCGTGCACCTCGTCGCGGTCCCAGAACGGGTGGGTGCCCTCGTCGCCCGCGCCGACGATGCCGTGGTGCACCTGCCGGGGGCCGAGGTCGCGCAGGGGCGGCGTCAGGTCCTTGGCCATGCCGTGGGCGACGTCGAAGCGGAAGCCGTCGACGCCCCGGTCCAGCCAGAACCGGAGGATGTCCTCGAACTCCGCGACCACCTCCGGGTTCTCCCAGTTCAGGTCGGGCTGTTCCGGCGCGAACAGGTGCAGGTACCACTGGCCGTCGCCGACCCGGCGCCACGCGCTTCCGCCGAAGACCGACTGCCAGTCGCTGGGCGGCGCCGCGCCGCCCTCGCCGGTGCCGTCGCGGAAGATGTAGCGGTCCCTGGCCGGGCTGCCGGGCGGGGCGGCCAGCGCCTCGGCGAACCACGGGTGCCGGTCCGAGGTGTGGTTGGGCACGATGTCGATGATGACCTTCAGGCCCAGGCCGTGGGCGCGGGCCAGGAACGCGTCGGCGTCGGCGAGGGTGCCCAGGCGCGGGTCGACGTCGCGGTGGTCCGCGATGTCGTAGCCGCCGTCCGCCTGCGGCGAGGGGTAGAACGGGGTGAGCCAGACCGCGTCGGCGCCGAGGTCCGCGACGTGCCCGAGCCGCGCGGTGGCGCCGGGGAGGTCGCCGACCCCGTCCCCGTCCCCGTCGGCGTAACTGCGCACGTAGATCTGGTAGATGACGGCGTCGCGCCACCAGCGGTGGTCGTCGGCGGCCGGGGGAACGCGCCGCGTTCGGCGAGGCAACGGGCCCACGCGCGGCGGTCCTTCCCGTGGTCGGCGCCGGTCAGCGCGGTCAGCCTGCTGTGGGCCTGCTCGGCGAGCAGGGCCCGGGTGTCGGCGAGGTAGGCCACCAGGACGTCGTGGCCGCGCGGGCTGCCGCAGGCGGCCAGGGCCCGGCCGAGGGCGAGTTCGAGCAGGGCGCGGCGCTCCTGCGTGTCGTCGGGTTCGACGCCCCGGGTGACCGACTGTCCGTGCAGCGCCGGGCGGTCGTGGATCCGTTCCAGGGCCGGGACGGCGGCCGGGTCGCCGAGCCGCTCGGCGCCCGCGCAGACGGCGTCGACCCAGGCGAAGGGCGCGGCCGACGGGTCGTGGAAGGCGCGTTCCCCCGCGTCGAGGAGCAGCGCGACGCGGTCCCACAGGGCGACCGTCCTGGGGTCGCGGGCGACGGCGAGGGTGTGCAGGAGGTACGCCTCGTCGGGCATGGCGGACTGGTCGGGGGGAAGCTGCGCCTCGCGGATGCGGGAGGTGCGCGGCGGGAGCCTGTCGCCCGCGAGGCGCGCGGCGCAGTGGGCGAGGAGGACGTCGGCGCCCTCGCGCCGGCCGCGCAGGACGAGGAGCTGCGCCAGGGCGAGGCGCGCGGGCCCGGTGGCCCGACCGGCGGCGGCCAGCAGCGCGCCGGTGGTGGCGGGCCGAGGGTCGAGGGCGAGCTCGACGAAGGGGATGGGGCCGGTGAACACCTCGCGGCGGCCCATGTCGGAGTAGCCGTACAGGGGCAGGCGTTCGGCCAGCTCGGCGATCAGCGCCTCGGTGGACGGCGCCTCGGCGGGGGCCGCGGGTGCCCGGGTGGCGCGGCGGGCCACGGCCGCGGGGAGCCGTCCGCGCCGGACCAGGAGGCGCTGGAGCGCGGCCACGTCCAGATCCCGGGGCCGCACCCCGCCGGCCGCGCAGCGGGCCGCCGCGATGCCGGTCGCCTCGCCCAGGTTCTCCAGGTCGGCCTGCATGCGCAGCGCGGGAAGCGCGTCATGGGTGGCGGAGAGCGCCTTCCCGGTGACCAGCAGGCCGTCCAGGCCGCGGGGCAGCAGGGCGCGGTAGGGCAGCTCGATCTCCAGGTTGGGCGGGATCAGGCCGACCTGGGGCCACAGCGCCTCCCCCTTGCCCTTGAGGTCGTGGTTGGAGAAGTGCAGGTTGACGGTGTCGGGCCAACGGCGGTGCGTGAGCTGGTCGGTGAGGGTCACCACCACCTCGCCGACCAGGTGGCGGCTCTCGCGGGCCGCGGGCCGGACGCCGTGGTCGTGCACCTCGGGGCCGCGCCTGCGGGCGGCGAGGACGGCGCGGGTGGTGTCGGTGACATCGGTGGGGTCGGCGAGGCCGCCGAAGGAGTTGCGGGTGGTCGACGCCGTGTCGAACCGGGCCAGGGACGCCCACATGGTGGTGTGGACGCCCGCCGCGCCGGTGGTGCACGGGGCTCCGCACCAGGCGGCGAGGTGGGCGTCGCCGGTGGCGTCCACGGTGACGTCGGCCGTGACGGCGAACGGGCCGCCGGGGCCGTTGAACACCGCGCCGACCACCCGGTTCTCCTCGCGCAGCGCGGCGAACGCGGTGACGTCGTACCGGACATCGACACCGGCACCGCTCAACTCCCGGTGCAGCGCGAGGGCCTTGGCCTCGATGGTCCACGCGCCGACGCCGCCGGGCAGGCCCAGCTCACGGTGGGTGCGGCGGACGAGGCGCTGGAGTTCGGCGGCGTGGCCCTCGCGCCTGCCGAACCAGTAGCTGTGCACGCCGCCGTAGGTGCCGGTGCCGCCGGGGCCGGGGGCGGCGTCGGCGAGCAGGGTGCGGGCGGCGGCGCCGGCGGCGGCGAGCGCGGCCGACGCGCCGCTGGAGCCGCCGCCGACCACCAGCACGTCGAACGGTCCCAGGCACGGCACCGGCAGGGCGGCGACCCGCTCGCGGGCGTGGCACCGCCCGCGCGCCGGGCCGTCCTGCTCGGCCACGGCCACGGCCCCGGCCGACACCACGCCCGGCGGGGCGGACCGGGACGCGGCCACCGCGTCGAACAACGCCTCCCCCGGGCGCCGGACCGACGCAACGCCCGGCGGGACGCCCGGCGGGACGGACCGGGGGGCGGGGCGCGGTCGCGCTCCGCGGCCCGCCTCGCCGACCGCTCCGGCGGCACCGCCGCGCCCGGCCAGGGCCGCACCCCACCCCCACGCGGCCACGGCATCGCACAACGGCTCACCCGGGTGCCGGATCGGCGCCGCGTCCGCCCCCGCCAGGGGTTCGGAGCCGACCGCGCCGAGCCGGGCCCTGGCGAACGCCGGGTGGTCGCGCAGCAGCCGTCCCGCCTCGGTGACGGCGGCGAGGCGGCCGCCCTCCGTGGCGAGCAGGGCGTAGAGGTGGCCGGGACCACGGCACCCGGCGACCAGCCGGATCCCCCCGGCCACCGGGTCGAGGACGGGGTCGATCGTGGTGACTCCTTCGAACTCCACGCTCCACACGGCCCGTTGCCCGCCGCCACCCGGCAGGGCGGGGCGGCGCGGACCGGTGGCGTCCAGGACCACCGGGCACCGCACCAGCTGGCGCCCTGACACGTCGGAGACGACGAGCCCGCGCCGTTCGCCGCCGACCGTGTGCGGTGCCAGCGCGTCGACGCCGTAGAGCAGCGCGCCGCCCGCGCCGAGCAGGGCGTCCTCCAGGCACAGCTTCAACGCGGCCGGGCGCAGCGGGACATGGGCCCCGGGCTCCGCGTCCGGGGGCAGCAGCTCGGCGAGCGGCCCCGCGGCGCCGGGGCCGTCCGCGGGGACGGTGAGCCAGGGCCGGTTGGCCGCGGTCAGCTCGGTGCCGAGGGCGTAGCCGTGTTCGAGCAATACCACCCGCCGCCCGGCGCGGGCCAGTTCGACGGCGGCGGCGGTGCCGGCGAGCGTGCCGCCGACCACCGCGGCGTCCACGTCGTGCAGCACGGGCAGGGCGCGCCCCGGCAGGAGGATCGCGCTCATGTGGCGGTGCCACCCAACTCCGGTAGTTCCAGGGCCGTTTCGCAGCCGTAAAGGAGAACGCCCGCGGACCAGGCGTGCGAGAGGGTGAGGAGCATGCCCTTCGCCTGGAAGCAGTCGGTCTGGTAGAAGCGCTCACTGACCATGCCGCGGTAGGCGTTGAAGTCCCCGTCGGCGCGGGCGACGAACTGCCGGAAGCAGTCGAGGTTCTCGGTGGCGGAGCGCAGCAGGTGGGCGTCGCCGAGGTGGCGGGCGAGGCGGACGGTCTCGGGCAGGCAGATCAGGCCGAACGCGTGGAGGTGCTGGTTGGACGGGGAGGCGGTGTCGGCGCCCCTGGTGCGGAACCCGTACCGCCCCAGGAGGGTCCGCGCGTCGAAGTGGACGTCGTAGGTGTACCGGAAGGTGAGCGTCCAGTCGGCGGCGCGGCGGGCGAGGTCGAGCCAGCGCGGGTCGCCGGGGTCGGCCTCGTGGAGCAGGGTGTAGGCGATGATCGCGTTGTAGCCGTCCTCCGAGGTGGGGGCGAGGGAGACGTCCTCGGGCGCGCCGCAGAGGAACTCGCCCAGCACGTCGTCCGCGTAGGCCGCCCCGGCGCGGCGGGCGGCGGCCAGCGGCCCGGGGTCGCCGAACGCGGCGGCGGCCTCCACCAGGGCGGCGATCCAGGCCAGACCCGCGCTGCCCTCGTAGGACAGGGGTGTCCCGGTCCCGCTGTGGTGGGCGGCGGCCATCCGGCCGCCGGCTGGGTCCTGGCCGCGCACGGCCACCGCCAGGTTGGAGCGGACGGCGCGCTCCCACGCCGGGTGGTCGTGGCCGTGGGCGCGTTCGGCGCGCAGGGCCCGCAGCAGGAACAGGGTGGCGTCGCCGAGGGTGCGGGCGTGCAGCCGGTGGGGGTCGCCGGTCCAGCCCGCGTTCCAGCCGCGCTCGGCCGTCCACTGGCCCCAGAAGGTGCCCCCCGGGGTGAGGTGGTGGGCGATGTGGTCCAGCACGGCGGTCGCCGCCGCCGCCTTCGCCTCGTCGCCGGTGCGGCGGGCGTGGAGGAGCAGCGCGTGGGCGTAGGGGGTGCCGCTGACCCAGGAGACGTGCATGGCCTGCCGGTCGCCCGCCGCGCCCAGCGCCTCGCGGTCGAACGCGGCGGTCTCCAGCAGCACCGGCGGCTCGGGCCGGTAGTGCCAGCGGTGCAGCCCGTGCGCGGCCAGGGCCGCGGCCTCCTCCAGGCCGACCCAGGCCGCCGGTTCGGGGGCGGCGCCCGCGCCCGAGAGCTCCCGCAGCACGGCGGCGTAGGCGTGCGGGTCGGCGTCCAGCAGGTGGATCGTGAAACGCAGCGTGTGCTCGGCGCCCGGCTCCCAGCGGTGGAGCGGCGTGTCCGGCGGCAGCGGTGTTTCGGAGCCGTAGTAGGTCACCGGCTCCTCCCGGTAGGGCGCGTGCAGCCGCAGCGCGGGGCGCCCGCCGTCCAGCAGGGCGAACCCGACGCCCTGCTCGCCGAGTTCGCCGCGTTCGGCCAGGGCGAGCGCCGCGCCGCCGCGCCGGTCGCGGGCGAAGACGGCGGGGGTGGCGCACCGGTCGGCCCGCAGCGACCAGGCGTCCGCGGTCATCGCCGCGGGGTCGTGGGTGTCGCGCTGGTAACGGGGGTAGGGGCGGGCGCAGTTCGGCAGCCGGTTCTGCCCGTAGAACGCACCGGGGATCAGCCAGCCGGGGTCGTCGGAGGGGCCGAGGCGCAGCTCGACGCGGAGCCCGGCGGCCACCGCGCCCTGCCCGGTGCGCCGCACGGTGAGGGCCGCGTCCCGGGTGGTGGCCCCGGGCGGCGGGGGCGGCCCGAGCCGCAGCCTGGCCGCGAACCCGTGGGCGGCGCCGGTGAGTTCGGCCGAGCCGTCGGCCCCGGCGACGACGTCCCCGGGCGGGACGGGCAGGCAGCCGCCCTCGCCGGTCAGCAGCGCGACCAGGTAGGGCAGCGCCGCCTCGCCACCGTCCCCGCCGCGCAGCGGAACTCCGCCGCCCACCGCCACCGCGCCCGGCCCCGCGCCCGCGCCCGCCACCGTGCCCGGCAGCGGCCCGGCTCCCGTGCCGGGCGCCTCGTCGACGCCGCGTCCGCTCACGCGGGGCCCGGCCTCTCCAGCAGGTCGGTCTCGGTGACCGGCCGCTGCGGATCGCGCGGCACGCGGAACGTCTTGATCTCGCACGGCCCGAACGCCGCCTCGATCACCCGCCCGCCGAGCATCGTCAGCGCGATCCGCGCCGAGGTCGCCCGCCCGGCCGACTCGTAGGCGCGTACGACGAGATCGCCGGAGCGGTCCTCGTCCTCCTTCACCACGGTGACCACCACGCTGCCCGCGCCGTCGTCGGCGTGGGCGGCGCGCTGGGGCAGCGGGCCCTCGTGGAAGGACTCCAGCAGCGCGAACGGCGGCTGGTTGAGCTCGGCGGCCCGGCGGACCGGATCGGCGGCGCGCCAGTCCCCGCCGTGCGGGATCAGCAGGTAGCGGAACTCCTGCCGCCCCTGGTCGAGATACTCGTAGACGCCGTCGGGGTCGAGGACCTGCGGCTCGTGCCAGGCGTAGACGGGGCTGCGCAGGGCCGTGAGCCCGATCTCGCCGCCGCGCACGTCGTGGCCGTGCTTGCTGTCGTTGGCCACGGTCAGCCCGGCCCGCCCGCCGCCGGGCAGGGTGCCGGAGACGTCCACCCACGCCTGGGTGGGCTCCTCGGTGCCGTCGGGAACGCGCTCCAGGTGGCCGTAGGGGATCTCGTGGGTGGCGGTGACGCCGGACAGCGCGGTGGGGAAGCGCAGCTTGAGCGTCCTCAGCCGCTCGTGCCAGTGCACGACGGCGCGGACCTCGACCTGCCGGGAGCCCGCCGAGAGCACCAGCTCCTCGGCGAGCGAGGAGTGCTCGTAGCGGCTCTCGACGCGCAGCACCGCCCGCACCGGGCCCGTTTCGACCAGGCGGACGCGGGTGCAGCGGAACGAGCCGGCCACCCGGTCGTAGGCACGCACCCGGTGGCCCCAGGTGTCGGAGGGGTCGTCGATGACGACGGCGTGCGGCCCCGGGCCCGGGGGCAGCAGCTCCACGCCGCGGTCCTTGTCGTGGAGGGAGGAGAGCCAGCCCGTCGCGGGATCGACCTCCAGCCGCAGGTGCTCGTTCTCCAGGGTGGTGCCGGTCGCCGACACCGGGCCCGGGGCGGCGGGGGCCGCCGGGTCGCCCGGGAGCAGGTGGTAGACGCGGTGGCCGAGCGGGGGGACGGTGGCGCGGAACGCGACGCGGCCCCTGCTGCCCGCCATGGTGGCCTCGGAGCGGGTGCGCTGAACGGGGACGGCCGCCCCCGTGTCGTCGGCCAGCCGCGCCCCGGCGGCCCTGCCGAACTCGACCTCCACGTCGGCGTTCAGTTCCCACGGGTGCGGGTTGAACACCACCAGCGGGTCGGTGGACTCGCGCAGCGGGATGTCGATGCGGCGGGCCATGGCCTGCACGGAGCGGTTGAACGCCTCGGCCGCCAGGGACCTGGCGCGGCCGTAGTCGTCGCGGGCGTCGTCGTAGGCGGAGCGGATGGAGGTGCCCGCGAGGATGTCGTGGAACTGGTTGAACAGCACCAGCTTCCACGCCTCGGCGAACTGCCTGTGCGGATACCGCACCCCCGCGACCGTGCCCGCGACGGCGGCCCACTTCTCGGCGCGCTGGAGCTCGTTCTCGGCGCGGCGGTTCCACTCCTTGACCCCGGAGTGGGCGGAGTAGCAGCCGGGGCCGTGGTGCTGGAGTTCCCCGGCGTGCACGGGGATGTCCGCACGCTCGCGGAGGGTCTCGAAGTACGCGGCGGGGTGGCTGAGGGTCAGCCGGGGCAGGCCGCCCAGGCCGTCGAGGCGGCGGATGGAGTCCAGGTTCGCCCTGGTGGGGCCGCCGCCGTGGTTGCCGACGCCGTAGAAGACCATCAGCTCCGGCTCGTCCGGCGGCATCAGGGCCAGCGACTTGTCCAGGTGGTGGCCGATGTCCTTGCCCGGCGCGCAGTACTCGTTCGGCAGCCGGTAGGCGAGCACCCGGGAGCCGTCGGGCGCCTCCCAGTGGAAGAACTGCCCCGGCAGCGCCATCTCGTGGGGCCCCGGACGCAGGAAGACATAGCCCTCCATGCCGGACTTGCGGAGCAGCTGGGGCAGCGTCGCGTTGTGGCCGAACGGGTCGAGGTTCCCGCCGATGGTGGCCGTGGTGCCGAACTTCTCCAGCAGGTAGCGCTGCCCGTACAGGGCCTGCCGGACGAACGACTCGCCCGAGGGTATGTTGCAGTCCGGCTCGACCCACCAGCCGCCGATGATCTGCCAGCGGCCCTCGGCGACGCGCGTGCGGATGGTCTCGAACAGCTCCGGGTCGTGCCGTTCGATCCACTCCAGGTACATGACGGAGTCGCAGGTGAACACGAAGTCCGGGTACTCCTCCATGCGGTCGACGGCGGACCTGAAGGTGGCCCGGATCTCCTGGAGTCCCTCGGGCCAGCGCCACAGCCAGACCGGGTCGATATGGGCGTTGCCCACCAGATGCAGGGTGCGCCGCCCGGAGCCGGACGCGGCGGGGTCGGGGAACGTCATGTGCGGCTCTCCAGTCGGTCGTGGTCGGTCGTGGCGGCCCAGGCGTCGACCTGCTCGCTGAGCAGGTGGAGCAGCATCAGGTGCATCTCCTGGACGCGGGCGGTGGCCGTCTCCGGGACGACCAGCGCGTGGTCGGCGTACGCGGCGGCGGGGCCGCCGCCCTCCGTGCCGCCGCCGAGGAGAACGGTGACGGCTCCGGCGGCGCGCGCCGCGGCGAGGCCGCGGACGACGTTGGGCGAACGGCCCGAGGTGGTGAAGCCGATGACCATGTCGCCGGGCCTGGCCAGCGCCTGCACCTGGCGGGCGAAGACGTCGTCGAAGGCGTAGTCGTTGCCGATGCAGCTGAGCACGGAGGGGTCCGTGGTCAGGGCGACGGCGGGCAGGGGCCTGCGCTCCCGCAGGTAGCGGCCGATCAGCTCGGCGGCGAGGTGCTGGGCGTCGGCGGCGCTCCCCCCGTTGCCGAACGTGTACAGCCGCCCGTCGCCCTGGTAGACGTCGATCAGCCGGCGGGCGACCCGTTCCAGTGCGGGCAGCAGGGCCCGGGTGCGGTCGGCCGTCGCGAGGTGGTCGGCC
>NZ_LAVK01000097.1 GCF_001083795.1 Streptomyces sp. SBT349 | reverse complement strand
GCCCCGCGCCCTCGGTGCTGGAGCGCATGGGCGTGCCCGCGCCGCCCCTGAACGACCCGGCCTTCATCGCCGAGTTCGGCCGCTGCCTCGCCAGGCTCCGCTCGCTCGTCGGCGCCGCGAGCGCGCCGGTGGCGGTCGTGCCGGGCACCGGCACCAACGGCCTGGAGAGCATCGCCGTCAGCCTGCTGCGCCCCGACGTCCCCGTGCTGGTGGCCTCGACCGGCATGTGGGGCGACCGCTGGCGCGACATCTGCCTGCGGCACGGCATCCCGGTGAGCGCGCCCACCTCCCCGGTGGGGCGCCCGCCCGACCCGGAACTGCTGGAGAGGCTCCTGTCCCGGCGCCACCACCAGGCGCTGCTGGTCGTCCACGTCGACTCCAGCAGCGGCGTCAGGTCCGACCTGCCCGAGCTGGCCCGCCTCGCCCACCGCCACGACGCCCTCTGCCTGGTGGACGGCGTCTCGGCCATCGGCGCCGAACGGATCGAGTTCGACGCCTGGGGTCCGGACGTCTACCTCGGCGCGCCGCCCAAGGGCCTGGCCGGACCGCCGGGGCTCGCCACCTACGCGATCGGCGAGCGGGCCCTGGAACGGCTGCGCGGCCGGACCGGGAGCCACCCGTCCTACTCCCTCGACCTCGGCCCCTGGCTGCCCGTCATGGCGGCCACCGAGCGCGGGGAGTTCGGCTACTTCCAGTCCCCGGCGGGGAACCTCGTCCTCGGCCTCTCCGAGGCGCTGCGCCTGGCGCTGGCCGAGGGCCGGGGAGCCCGCGTGGAGCGGCACGCGAGGCTGCGGGACAGGCTGCACGAGGGCCTGGCCGCGCTCGGCGTGCGACTCCTCGTCCCCGAGCCCGCCGACCGGGCCAACGGCGTCACCGTGGCCGTGGTTCCCGGCGGCTGGCGCGAGGACGCGTTCCTGCGCGCGGTCGCCGAGGAGGGTGTGCTCCTCCAGTCCGGGACGCTCCCGGCCCGGGGCAGCGACACGTTCCGCGTCGGCCATCTGGGCACGGTGGGCGACGAGGAGATCACCAGGACCCTCACCGCCGTGCGGGCCGCCCTGCGCCGTCCCCGGCGGGGCCGTCGCTGAGGGCGGCTCACAGCGGGGAGGCACGCTCCAGCAGCGGGCGGCCCCACTGCTCGGTCAGGGCCCGCTCCAGCACCGCGCCGACGCGGTAGAGCCGGTCGTCGGCCAGCGGCGGGGCGATGATCTGCAAGCCCACCGGAAGGTCGTCCTCGGGGGCCAGGCCGCAGGGCAGCGACATCACCGCGTTGCCCGCCATGTTGGACGGGATGGTGCACAGGTCCGCCAGGTACATGGCCACCGGGTCGTCCACCCGCTCCCCGAGGGGGAACGCGGTGGTCGGGCTCGTCGGCGAGACCAGCACGTCCACGCGGGCGAACGCGGCGTCGAAGTCCCGCGAGATCAGCGTGCGGACCTTCTGCGCCGAGCCGTAGTAGGCGTCGTAGTACCCCGAGGACAGGGCGTAGGTGCCCAGCATGATGCGGCGCTTGACCTCCGGGCCGAACCCGGCCCGCCGGGTGGCCGCCATGACCTCCTCGGCCGGGCGCTCGCCGTCGTCACCCCGCCGCAGCCCGTAGCGCATGGCGTCGAAACGCGCCAGGTTCGAGGAGGCCTCGCTCGTCGCGATCAGGTAGTAGGCCGCCAGCGCCGAGTCGAACGAGGGGCAGGAGACCTCGGTGACCTCGGCGCCCAGCGCCCGCAGCGCCTCGACGGCCTCGCCGAAACGCCGCATGACGCCCGGCTGGTACCCCTCGCCGCCCAGCTCCCGCACCACCCCGACGCGCACCCCGGCGATGTCCGTGGCCCGCGCCGCCTCGACCACCGGCGGCACGGGGGCGTCGATGGAGGTGGCGTCCATCGGGTCGTGCCCGGCGATCGCCTCGTGCAGCAGCGCCGCGTCCAGGACGGTGCGGGCGCAGGGGCCGCCCTGGTCGAGCGAGGAGGAGTAGGCGACGAGACCGTACCGGGAGACCGCGCCGTACGTCGGCTTCACCCCCACCGTGCCGGTCAGCGCGGCCGGCTGCCGGATCGAGCCGCCGGTGTCGGTGCCGATCGCCAGCGCCGCCTGGAACGAGGCGAGCGCCGCCGCCGAGCCGCCGCCCGAGCCGCCGGGGATGCGGGTGAGGTCCCACGGGTTCCCGGTGGGGCCGAAGGCGCTGTTCTCCGTGGAGGAGCCCATGGCGAACTCGTCCATGTTCGTCTTGCCGAGCGTGACCACCCCGGCGTCCTTCAGCCGCCGGGTCAGCGTCGCGTCGTACGGCGGGATCCAGCCCTCCAGCATCCGTGAGCCGCACGTCGTCGGCATGTCCCTGGTGGCGAAGACGTCCTTCAGCGCCAGCGGCACCCCGGCCAGCGGCCCCAGCGCCTCGCCCGCCGCGCGCCTGGCGTCCACGGAACGGGCGGCCCGCAGCGCGCCCTCGGCGTCCACGTGCAGGAAGGCGTGCACCTTCTCGTCCACCGCGTCGATCCGGGCGAGGTGCGCCTCGGCGACCTCCACGGCGGAGACCTCACCGGAGGCGACCGCCCCCGCGATCCGTGCGGCGGTCCAGCGGTTGACCTCGGATGTCATGGCGCGATCCCTGGGAAACGAAGTGCGGTGGGCCCGGCCACGGCCGGTGGGCATCCATCCTAGGCGCGCGGTCCGGCCGCCGGGCACGCCTCCGGGGCGTGCCACGTGCTCGGCGTCGGCGCGTCGACGCGTGCACGCGTGCCACCGCCCGGATCCCGGTCCTGAGCCGCGGCTGGGTATGCCGACGCAAAGAACGACAACGGGCCCCATGCCGTCGGTGTTTGGCCGGTGGCGCGAGGGGCAACCCGACTCCCGCCTCCCGGGGCAGGCGGGGCCGGCGAGCGCAGCCGCACGACAACAGGGAGAGGCAGCACCCCATGTCGCACATCGAGGAGTCCATCGAGGTCGCCGTGCCGGTGACCACCGCGTACAACCAGTGGACGCAGTTCGAGAGCTTCCCCGACTTCATGAGCGGGGTGGAGCGCGTGGACCAGCTCGGTCCGGACCGCACGCACTGGGTGACCCGCGTCGCGGGCGCGGAGCGCGAGTTCGACGCCAGCATCTCGGAGCAGATCCCCGACGAGCGGATCGCCTGGGTCTCCACCAGCGGCCCCCGGCAGGGCGGCGTGGTGACCTTCCACCGGCTGGACGAGGGCCACACCAGGATCGTGCTCCAACTGGAGTACGCGCCCGAGGTGTTCACCGAGGCCGTCGGCGACAGGCTCGGCTTCGTGCGCCGCAGGGCGGAGAAGGACCTCGTGAGGTTCAAGGAGTTCATCGAGGGCCGCGGTATCGCCACCGGCGCCTGGCGCGGCACCCTCTGACCGAGGCGGCGCCCCGCGACCGGCTCGCGCGGTGGTGCGCCAGGGGGTGCGACCGGAACATTCGCGCTCATTAATACCGTACGTCTGTTTGTCAATTCACCCTTGTCCGACGGGGAAAGGCTGCACTATCTTCGGCCGCACCGGATCGGCGAACACCTCTGCATTTTTTCTCATCGCCCTTTCATTCGAACAGATTCCGAAGGCGGTGTCATCCGTGAGCCCAGACGATGTTGCCCGACTGCTGGACCGGAAGATCGACGTGTGCTTCGGGCACGGTGACCAGAACGGCGACGGCGTCATCGAGCTGGCCGACGCGCTGGCCCTGGCGGGCCGGATCCTCGCCTACCTCAGAGAGCCGTTCAACTCGCCCAAGGCGCAAGCGCTCCTCGACTCGTTCGAGACATTCTGGAAGTACATCTCCTCGGCCTTCGGCGCACATGCCGACAGCAAGATCACCCCCTTGGAGTGGCGCGCCATCGTCAAGCGGGCCTTCGTCGACGATCTCTCCAATTTCGAGGCGGGTTTCATGCCGATGGCCGAGGCGATCTGGGCGATCTGCGATCGCAATGACGACGGCAAGATCGGGCCCAACGAGTTCGCCGCGTTCCACAAGGCGTTCGGCACCTCACCGGCCAACAGCCGCATCTCGTTCGAGAAGCTGGACCGCGACAGCGACGGCTCGCTCTCCGTGGACGAACTGGTCGAAGCCTGGCGGGAGTTCTACACGAGCGCCGACCCGGAGGCCCTGGGGAACTGGCTGTTCGGCGATGTGTGGGCCACCACGGTGTGGAAGGGCACCCGGGTCGCGCTCTGACGCGGCGGGGAGCCGCGGGGGGGGGACGGGCGGGGACAGGGGAGCGGCGGATGACGACGGAGCCGGACGGGACGGTCGACCTGGCCGCCCTGGGCGCGGACTTCTTCCGCGACCCCTACGCGGTGTACGCCCGGCTGCGGGAGCGGGGCCCGGTGCACCGGGCCCGGCTGCCCGAGGGCACCGTGGTCTGGCTCGTCGTCGGCTACGACGAGGTGCGCGAGGCCCTCAGCGTCTCCCGCCTCTCCAAGGAGTGGCGGCACGCCTCCCCGGCACAGCCCGTGCAGTCGGTGACCACCGGCGTCTCGATGCTCCGCTCCAACGCGCCCCAGCACACCCGCCTGCGCGGCCTGGTCAGCCGCGCCTTCACCGCGCGCCGGGTGGCCTCCCTCGCGCCGCGCGTCCAGGAGATCACCGACCGGCTCCTCGACGCCATGCGCGCCACTCCCGAGGGCCGCGCCGATCTGGTCGAGGCGCTGTCCTTCCCCCTGCCGATCACCGTGATCTGCGAGCTGCTCGGCATCCCCTTCCTGGAGCGCGACGCCTTCCGCTCCTGGTCCGAGACCCTGGTGGTGGGCGCGCCCACGGACCGGACCAGAGAGGCCCGCGCCGCCATGACCGGGTATCTGGACCGCCTGGTGGAGACCAAGCGCGGCCGTCCGGGCGACGACCTGCTCAGCGACCTGATCGAGGTGAGCGACCAGGACGGCGACCGGCTCAGCCGCGAGGAACTGCTGGGCATGGCCCAGGTGTTGCTCATCGCGGGCCACGAGACGACCGCCAATCTCATCTCCAACGGCGTCCTCGCCCTCCTCACCCACCCCGACCAGCTCGCCCTGCTGCGGGCGGACCCCTCCCTGATCGACGGCGCGATCGAGGAGATGCTGCGCTACGACGGCCCGGTGGCCGCCTCCACCCTGCGGTTCACCGTCGACCCGGTCGAGATCGCGGGCACCGTCATCCCCGGCGGGGGAGAGGTCGTCCTCCCCGTCATCGCCGACGCCGGGCGCGACCCCGGCCGCTTCCGTGACCCCGGCCGCTTCGACATCACCCGCGACGCCCGCGGCCATGTGGCGTTCGGGCACGGCATGCACTTCTGCCTCGGCGCCCCGCTCGCCCGCCTCGAAGCCCGCATCGCCGTCTCCACGCTGCTGACCCGCTTCCCCCTCCTGGAGCTGGCCACCCACCCGGCCGCCCTGCGCTGGAAGGCGGGCACCCTGCTCCGCGGCCCGCGCCACCTCCCGGTCCGCTGGAAGGGACACGCCGCATGACGGCCGCCCCGAGCGGCGGCTCCCGCCCCTCCACCGCCCCGCTGATGGCCATGGCCACCGGCTTCTGGATGTTCAAGACGCTGGCCGCCGCGGTGGACCTGGCGCTGTTCACCCGGCTCGGCGGCGGCCGGGGGGCGACGGCGGACGAGCTGGCCGCCGAGCTCGGCCTGAAGGAGCGCCCGGCCGACCTGCTGCTGACCGCCTGCACCGCGCTCGGGTTACTGGACAAGTCCGGCCCCCACTACCGGAACTCCGCGCTCTCCGAGGAGTTCCTCGTGGAGGGGCGCGACGCGTACTTCGGCGGCGTGGTCCGCTTCAACGACCGGGCCTACCCCGCCTGGCACCGCCTGACCGACGCCCTGCGCGCCGACCGGCCCCTCACCTGGGACCCGGACACCCAGGAGTCGCTGTTCTCCTCGGGGGACCCCGCGTTCACCGAGCTCTTCTGGAACGGGATGCACTCGCTCTCGGCCGAGACGGCGCGGATCCTGGGCGAGGAGCACGACTTCGCCGCCCACCGGCGGCTGCTGGACGTGGGCGGCGGCTCGGGGGCGTTCCTCGTCGAGCTCTGCCGGCGCCACCCCCACCTGACCGGCACGCTCTACGACCTGCCGCACGTCTGCGAGGTCGCGCGCCGCAGGATCGACGCGGCGGGGCTCGGCGACCGGATCACCACGCTCCGGGGGGACTTCGGGCGGGACGCGGCCCTCCCCGGCGGGCACGACGCGATCCTGCTCAGCATGGTCCTGCACGACTGGGCCGAGGCGGAGAACCGCGCCCTGCTGCGCAAGTGCCACGAGGCCCTGGCCCCCGGCGGCGCGCTCCTGGTCTGCGAACTCCTGCTCAACCCCGAGCGCACGGGCCCGCCGGGCGCCGCGCTCATGGGCGTGAACATGCTGGTCGAGACCGGCGCCGGCCGGAACTACGCGGAGGACGAGTACCTGTCCTGGATCCGCGAGGCGGGGTTCACCGGCGCGGAGATACGCCGGTTCGACGCCGCGAGCGCCAACGGGGTCATCGTGGCCCGGCGCCGCTGACCGGCCCCGCGACCCGCACACCATGTCCCTCATCACGGACCACGGGATGGAGTCACGATGACCGTGCCGACCACCGGCTACTCGCAGCCGCGGTTCCTGGACGACATCCGGTCGACGGCCGCCGCGCTCGGCGCGCCCTTCGACGAGGACGTCACCCGCGACGCCCTGTCCGCCTTCGCCGACGAGTTCGGCACGGGCGCGGTCGTCTGGAAGACCACGAGCCGCCCCGGCGACGACCTGAGCTACCGGTTCTACTCGCGCTCCAGAACGGACACCGTCGCCACCGCGATGCGCGCCGGGCTCCTGCCCCGCGCCACCCCGCTCGCGCCGCTGATCGCGCACTGGAGCGGCCTGTTCGGCGGCGCGGCCGAGCAGTCCTGCGACTTCACCGCCGGGAGCGGCCTCGACAAGACCTGGGTGTGGCTGGGCGGCACGCGCCCCGCCTCCGACGTCCTCGACGCGGGCCCCGTCCCCGACGCGCTGAGGCGAAACGTCCCGGCGTGCGAACGGCGGGGGCTCGCGTACATCAGATTCCTCGCCGTGGACCACCGCCGCTCCACCGTCAACGTGTACTTCCGCGTCAGGGGACCCCTCACCCACGCCCAGGCCGCCGACCTCGTCGGCCTGGTCCGGGTCCCGCCGCCACCACGCGAACTTGTCGCGGAGATCGGCGCGTTCGTCCCCGGGGACTTCGGCGTCTCGGTGACGTTCTCGCTGCGCGACGGCCGCGCCGAGCGGGTCTGCTTCTACGCCCTGCGGATCCCGAGGGACCGCGCGCCCCGCCTCCCGGACCGCATCACCGCGTTCCTCTCCGCCGCCCCGTCCTACGACGCGGAGGACTGCCACGTCGTGGGCTGGTCGTTCGGCCCGGGGAACGGGACCTATGTCAAGGCGGAGCGCAGCTGTCTCGGCGGCATGATCTCGCTGTTCGAGCGGTGGGACTGCCACTTCAGCGGCAGCGGGCAGCGGGACGGCGCGCTGCCCGCCGTGGCCTCACCCGTGCCCCGGGTCCGGCCCTAGCCCCGCGGGTGCCGCACCCATGGACCCCACAGAAGGCCGCGGGACGGCGGTCGACGTGCTGGCGCGCATGCAGGACCCGGAGAGCATGGACGACCCGTATCCGCTGTACGCGTGGCTGCGGGAGCACGCGCCCGTTCACCGGAACCCGACCGGCGGCGTGTACTTCGTCAGCCGGCACCGCGACGCGCGGCTGGTGATGCGCGATCCGGCGTTCCGCAGCGCCACCCGGGAGGAGCTGCTGGCGCGGCAGCCGAGGATCGGCCGCTCCCGCACCCTCCAGAACTTCCTGGCCGGCATCACCAACACCAACCGGCCCCGGCACACCAGGCTCCGCCGCGCCATGGCGCCGTTCTTCACCCCGCAGGCGGTCGACGCGCTGCGCCTCCGGGCCCGCCGGTGGTGCGACCGGCTGCTCGACCCGCTGGTCACCCGGCTCCGGGACGGCGAGAGCGTCGATCTCCACACCGCGGCGACCGCGCCGCTCGCCACGCATGTCATAGCCGAGGTCATCGGCGTGCCCGAGGAGGACCGGCCCTTCCTCGGGCCCCTGGTCGCCAAGACGATGCTGGCCGCCCACCCGGCCGCCGACGACGCGGCGCTGGCGGAGGCCGACGGCGCGACGCTCGCGATCGAGCGGTACTTCACCGAGCTGGCGGCCGAACGCAGGCGCCGCCCCAGGGCCGACGCGGTCTCCGCGCTCGCGGGCGGCCCCCGCGGGACGGGCCCGGGCGCGGGAGAGGAGCCGCTGGAGGAGGCCGAGCTGATCAACATGCTCTGGGGCCTGTGGATGGCGGGCTCCGAGAGCACCGCGGCGGCCATGGACAACGCCGCGCTCGCGCTGTTCCGCCACCCCGAGACCGCCCCCTCGCTCGGTGACCCCGCGCTGCTTCCGGGGTTCGTGGAGGAGAGCCTGCGCCACGAGCCGCCGATCTGGATCGCCGCCTCGCAGCTGCTGCCCGTCCGGGATGTCGAGGTGGCGGGCACGCTCATCCCGCGCGGCGCCGGGGTCCACGTCCTGATCGGCTCGGTCAACCGCGACCCCGAGGCGTTCCCCGACCCCGACCGGTTCGACCCGGGCAGGGGAGCGCCGGGCTATCTCACGTTCGGCGAGGGCATCCACCGGTGCGTCGGCGCGGGCCTCGCCCGGATGGAGATCGCCACCTTCCTGTCCCGGCTCCAGGGCCACCTGCACGCCCGGCTCCCGCACCTGACACCGGCGGGGCCGCCCGTGCGGCGGCGGATGGCGACGCAGCGCTCGTTCGACTCCCTGCCCGTCGCCCTCGTCCGCCCGCCCCGCCCCTGACCCCACGCCGCAGCACCGACCGTCGCGGCTGCGACCGAGCGCCGCGGCACCGACCAGCAGAAGAGGGAGAACGCGCATGGCCACCACCGACAGGGGCGCCTTCGCGGGCATGGTCGTCGACCATCTGAGGCTCCATGTCGCGGACGCCGGGGCCGCGGCGCGCCGGCTGTCCCGCGGCTACGGCCTCGCCGTCGCGGCGACGGGCGGCCCGGAGGCGGATGTCCGCTCCGTCGCGCTCGCCAGGGACCGGATCCGGCTGGTCCTCGACCGGCCCGCCGCGGGCGACCGCTCGGCCCGCTCCTTCCTCGCGCGCCACGGCGAGGGGGTGGCCGACATCGCGCTCGGCGTCCAGGACGCGGCCGCGGCGTTCCACGAGGCGGTGGGGCGCGGGGCCCGCCCGGTCTCCCCGCCGGCGGCGGGCGGGGGCGTGGTCACCGCCACCGTCGAGGGGTTCGCCGACGTGACGCACACCTTCGTCCAGCGCTCGCGGGGCGTGGCCCCCGGCGCCCTGCCGGGGCTGGCCCCGGTCGCGGGGCCGCCGCCCGCCGAGGACACCGGTCTGGTCGCGATCGACCACCTGGCCGTGTGCGTCCCGCCCGGCGCCATCGGCCCCCTGGCCGCCTTCTACCGGCGGGTGTTCGACTTCGAGACGACGTTCACCGAGCGGATCGTGGTCGGCGCCCAGGCGGTCGTGACATGCGCCGTGCAGAGCGGCTCGGGCGCGGTGACGCTGACGCTGATCGAGCCCGACCCGGACCGCGAGCCGGGGCAGATCGACCGGTTCCTGCGGGACCACGGGGGCCCCGGCGTCCAGCACATCGCGTTCGCCACGCCGGACATCGTGGCGGCGGTCGCCTCGCTCGGGCGTGCGGGCGTGCGGTTCCTCCAGGCGCCCGCCGCCTACTACACCGCGCTGCCGCGGCGCCTGGAGCCGGTCCGGCACTCGGTGGCGGAACTGGCCGCGCACCATGTGCTGGTGGACGTGGACCACGGCGGCCAGCTCTTCCAGATCTTCACCGAGTCCACGCACCCGCGGAACACCCTGTTCTTCGAGATCATCGAGCGGCAGGGGGCGTTGACCTTCGGCGGGGGCAACATCACGGCGCTGTACGAATCAGTGAGGCTTCAGGCAGGCCGGGTGCCTGGCCCCGGATGAGGTCCGCCGCCCGCTCCGCCACGGCGACGGTGGGGGCGTTGGTGTTGCCGCGCGGCAGGACCGGCATGACCGAGGCGTCCACGACCCGCAGCCCCTCGACGCCGCGCACCCGCAGCTCCGGGTCCACCACCGCGCCGCCGTCCGCGCCCATGGCGCAGGTGCCCGCGGGGTGGTAGGCGGTCTGGGCGCGGGCGCGGACGAACGCGACCACGTCGTCCCGCGCGGCGGAGTCCGGCGCGTGCAGCGGACCGGCGAGGCGGCCCGCGAGGGGCCGGGCGGCGGCCCACTCCATGGTGAACCGCACGCCCTCGACCTGGACGCGCAGATCCTCCGGCTCGCGGCAGTACCGGTGGGTGATGAATGGTTTCGCCGTGGGGTCGGGGGAGGCGAGCGCCACCCGGCCGCGGCTCGCCGGTCTCAGCGGCGCGGCGCCGAGCGAGACCGCGTGGGCGGGGACGGCCGTCAGGCCCTCGCCCGCGAACCCGGCGGGGATGGCGAACAGCTGGAGGTCGGGGGCGGCGAGCCCGCCGCGGGACCGTAAGAAGCCGCCGCCCTCGACCAGGTTGGAGGTGAGCGGTCCCCGGCCCTCGGCGAACGAGGCCAGGTGCTCGGACCGGTTCAGCACGCCCAGGAGGCTGTCCTCGCCCGCGCACCGGTACACCAGCGGCACGACCAGGTGGTCCGCGAGGTTGTGCCCGACGCGCGGGGACTCGGCCACCGGCGCGATGCCGAGCGCCGCCAGCTCGTCGGGCGCGCCCACGCCGGAGAGCATGAGCAGCTGCGGCGAGCCGTAGGCCCCGGCGCTGAGGATCACCTCGCGGTCGGCGGCGAACGTCAGGGGGTGGCCCAGGCGCAGGCCGCGGACGCCGAGGGCGCGACCGCGTTCGATCCGCACGCCGGTGACCCGCACATGGGTCTCCACGGTCAGGTTGGGCCGGTCCGCGGCCGGGCGCAGATAGCAGCGGGCCGTGCTCGCCCGCCGGCCGTCGCGCGGCGTCACCTGGTAGCGGCCGACGCCGTCCTGCGCCGGGCCGTTGAAGTCGTCGTTGCGCGGCAGGCCGCAGGCGACGGCTGCCTCCAGCGCGGCGTCCACCACGGGCGACAGGTGCCGCTGGTCGGAGACCGCGAGCGGGCCGCCGACGCCGTGCCAGGCGCTCGCACCGCGCTCGTTGTCCTCGGCCCGCAGGAACGAGGGCAGCAGGTCCGACCAGCCCCAGCCGGCGCAGCCCAGGTCGCGCCACTCGTCGTAGTCCGCGCGGTTCCCGCGGATGTACACCATGTAGTTGGTCGACGAGCAGCCGCCGAGGACCCGGCCGCGCGGAAGGTAGACGCGCCGGCCGCCGAGGCCCGGCTCGTAGTGGGTGCTGTGGTCCCAGTCCACGTCCGTGCGGAAGAGGGTGGGGAAGCCCGCCGGCATGTGGATCATCGGCGGCGAGTCGGCGCCGCCCGCCTCGATCAGCAGGACGCGCACGTCCGGGTCCTCGCTGAGCCGGTGCGCGAGAACGCACCCGGCCGAGCCGGCGCCGACAATGACGTAATCGAAAGCCCTCTCGCCCACGGGGTCCCCTTCCTCGGCCGCTCCTGTCCTGATAACGGAGCGCGGCGGCGGAGGACATGCGCGACAGGTGAACGACCACGCCCGGCCGTGTGACCCCGAACACCCGCCCGCACCGCGGCAGTTGCCGGTGCACGCGGTCGGCGGTGAACACGGTCGCCGGTGAACGCGGTCGGCGCCCGCCCGGCGCCCGCCCCCGGGTGAGCGGGGACGGGTGCCGGGTCGGGTGCCGGGTCGGGGGTCCGGCTAGCGTGCCCCGGGGGGAGCGCCCGCGCCTCTGCGGCCCGCCCGTGACGCCGTCCGGGCGGAGGTGGCCGGGGCCCAGGCGACGGGCCGGTCCGAACCGGTCGCCGGCGGGGGCCCCAACGACGCCGCGGGCCCGCCGGTGATGGTGAACTGGGAGCCCGGCTCGATGACGATGTCGCCGTCGGCCGAGCCGGTGATGGTGACGTCGGTGAGCGTGGCGCTGCCGCGGGCGCCGCCCATGGCGAGGATGCCCGCGCCGTTGTTGGAGCCGTCGATGGTCACGTCGCTGATCTGGACGTTCGGCACGTTGCCGCCGCCGGACTTGAACTGGATGCCGTCATACGTCGAGTCGTAGATGTCCGTGTCGCGGATGGTGACGCCGGTGATGTCGCGGCTCTGCGCGAAGAGGGTGATGGCGCCGAACTCCTGTGCCTCGCCCCAGAACGCCCCGCCCGTGCGGTACAGGCCGTTGCCCGCGATGAGGGTCTGGCCGGAGAACGGCAGGGGGTCGTGGTCGGTCGCCAGCATGATCCCGGGGTAGTTGGCGGTGTCGGAGATCAGGTTGTTCTCGATCGTGTTGTCGTAACCGCCGTAGATCGCGATGCCGTTGGCGCGCCAGGGGAGCTGGATGGTGTTGTTGCGGAACGTGTTGTCGTGCGCGACGTCGACGGAGGTGTCCCGCACGTAGCGGTTGGCCCACACGGCGAGCGAGTCGTCGCCCGTGGTCCGGAAGGAGGAGTTGAACACCGTCGAATTGCGCGTGCCGTTGGTGAAGTTGATGCCGTCGGCGTAGGTGTTGCGGATCCGCATCCCGCTGAACTCCAGGCCGTCGGCGGGTCCCCACAGCTCGGGGATGTTGTCGAAGTCGCGGCCGACCCAGACGCCCACGTTGGCGTGCTCTATCCACACGTTCGAGATGCTGGTGTCCTGGCCGAAGCGCCCGTTGAGGCCGACCCCGCCCTCGGCTCCGCCGCCGCCGCGGATGGTGCCGGAGCCGAAGATGGCGATGTCGGAGATCTGGGTGTTGTCGTCGATGTCGAAGCCGAAGTTGCCCTCGTGCGGGTGGTTGATCCCGCCCGCCTGGTGGGGCGGGGTGAGGGTGTAGAGCTGCGAGTGCCACATGCCGGCGCCGCGGATGGTGACATCGCTGATGCCGACCTGGTTGTACTGGCCGCGGTTGAGCGGGTCGTCGGTGAGGATCTTCTGCTCCTGGCGCCACTGCCCCGCCGGGATCCACACGCAGCCGATGTCGCCGTTCTGGTCGGCCGTCACCGCCGCCTGGATGGCCGCGGTGTCGTCGTTGCCGTCGTCCGGCACCGCGCCGTACTCGGTGATCGAGGTGCAGCCCGCGGGGCGGCTGGTCGGCGCCGCCACCTGCTCCAGGTCGATGAGGTCGATGATGTAGAAGGACGCGTTGTCACCGGCGTCCCGCTGGAGGCGGAACGTGGTGCCCGCCGGGTAGCTCTCGCCCAGCAGCGCGTGGGACTCGTCGAACAGCCGCCGCGCGTCGGCCTGCGGGGTGTTGGTGAGCGACTCGGGGTCGTCCGTGTTGCCGTACAGCCAGCTGTGCTTCGAGGAGAGCGTCAGCTTCCGCTCGAACTGGCCGTCGACATAGAGGCTGATCGTGGCCTCGGCGCCGCCGCCGCCCGGGGCATCGGGGATCGAGTTGCGCACCACGATGGAGTTGGACGGGCTGGTCGAGGTGAACTCGACGAACTGGCCCTGCTGGCCCAGGCGCACCGACTCGCGTCCCGAGGACTCCGAGGCGAAGTTGGTGTGCCCGAACGTCCGCTCGGGATCGGCCTGGAGGAGCTGGCCGTTGTACTCGCCGTCCTCCGCCTCGTACTCGACGTACGGGACCGCCGCGCCGCGCCCGACCACGATGGCGCGCGAGAACGCGTTGTTGCCCTCGTTGGTCTCGTCCACCGCGTCGGTGGCGTCGGCGGTGGCGCTGATGGTGGCCCCGCCGTTGGTGGCGGTCCAGGTGCCCTGGACGTTCACGGTGACCGTCTCGCCCGCGTCGATGCCGGGGGTGTTGGTGTTGAGCGTCGTGCCACCGGCCTGGAGGCGGGTGACGGTGGTGGCGGTCACGTCGCTGGTCCCGCGGTTGTTCACCTCGACGGTGAACGAGACCTGCGCGCCGACGGCCGGGTTCTGCGGGGAGTGGCTGATGCCCAGGACCTGGAGGTCGGGCCCGGGGCTCTGCCCCACCTCCAGCTGCGAGGGCGCGGTGAAGCCGTTGTTGTCGTTGTTCTCCTCGACGATGGTGTCGGTCGGGTCGACCACGGCCGAGACGGTGTAGCTGCCCTCGGCCCTGCTCCCGGCGTCGACCTCGACGGTCGCCGCCTCACCCGGGTCCAGCGCGCCCACCGCGGCGCTGCCCGCGACCGCGCCGCCCAGGCTGACGTTCACCGTGGAGGCGGGGGAGGCCGTGGAGCCGATGTTCTCGACCCGGGCGCCGACCGTGATGTCGTCGCTCTCCACCGGAGAGGCAGGCGTCCAGTCCAGATCGGTGACGGTCAGGTCGGGGTTGGGCGCGGGGGTCCCGATGACCTGGAAGTCGGCGACCTGCCCGCCCGGCGCGCCGGTGTTGCTGAAGAACCTCAGCTGCACGTCCGCGACATCGCCGCTGACCGGGATGGACACCGAGTTCTGGTTGGTCGCCGGGTTGAACGTGTGGTTGGCGCGGGCCACCAGCGTGGTGAACGCGGTGGCGTCCTGGTCGCGGCCCAGGATCTCGAAGTTCTGGGTCCTGGTGCCCCAGATGGGATCCGGGTTGAGCTTGACCACCACCGAGTCGACGTCGGCGTTGGCGCCGAGCTCCACCGTCAGCGTGGCGGGGTAGCCGGCCGACTCCCAGTAGGAGGTGACGCTGTCGTCGTTGGCGTTGGTGGCGACATAGTTCTGGGTGGTGGAGGAGGCCGAGATCGGCTTGCCGCGCGCGAGGTTCACGCCCTGCTCGGGCCCGGGGCCCGGGTCGCCGTCGTCCGCGCCGCGCACCTCCAGCTCGGAGATCTGCGCGGCGGACCAGCCGGTGTTGCCCGTGATGCTCAGCCGCACGTACCGGACGCTCTCCGCGACGACATCGATGGTCACGGTGTTGTCCGAGCCGGGGGAGAACGCGCGGCTCGCCGAGGGCGAAAGGGTGCTGAACGCCGAGCCGTCGGCGCTGCCCTGCACGGCGATGGTCTGGGTGCGCGCCTCCCAGGAGCCCGGCAGCCTCAGCGTCACCTGTTCGACGTCCACGCTGCTGCCGAGGTCGATCTGGAGCCATTGCGGGAACGCGTTGGCCGGGCCCTCCCAGTACGTGCCCGGATCACCGTCGGTGACCGCGGTGGCGGGGTGGCTGCCGTGGGAGCCGCTCGCCGAAGCCGTCGTGCCCAGGGAGAGGTTGGGGCCCTCGGCCGCCGAGGCGGAGACGGGCAGGAGCCCGACGGCGATCAGGGCGGCCAGGACGAGGCCGCTGATCAGCCGTCGGCTGGGTTGCTTCCGTTTCATGGATGTCCTCTGTTCCGTGCGACGCGCCGGGATGGGGGAGGCGGAGCGGTGGAACCGCGGCGGGCGAGAGAGCGTACCTGCCGTGAACTTGCGGAGCTGTGAAAGATTTTGAGTGCATGCAGTCAATCTCTTGCGGTCGGCAGTTATAGATTTCAAGGATGTGACCGACTTGTCAACGGTTCGTGCATGCCGGGATCGGCGGCCGACATCGCGGGCGCGCGGGGGCGGGTGCGGCATTGTCGGCGGCCGGTACTCGCCCTAGAGTTGGCCGCGCCAAGTCGACTGTCCACAGGAGGCGACTCACGTCGCCGCCGACCCCCGAGTGATCGAGGCGCGGCTCCTACCCGCCCGGACCCGCATCCCCCGCACGGCCCCCCAGCACGGGGGATGCGCCCTTGGATCGGACCACCCCACCGGACCCTGAGGATTCACCGATGACATCGGCGCCTTTATCAGCCAATCCGCTCGGCGGCGAGCACGGCAGCGCGCGTGGCGCGACATGACCACGACGGACGAGACCTGGTGGCGGCGGGCCGCCCGGCAGCAGCCCGACTGGCCGGACCGGGGCGAACTCGCCGAGGTGGTCCGCTCGTTACGGGCCGCGCCGCCCCTGGTGCACGCGCGCGAGTGCGACGCGCTGCGCGGCCACCTCGCCGCGGTGGCGCGGGGACGGGCCGCGGTCCTCCAGGGCGGTGACTGCGCCGAGACGTTCGACGCGGTGAACGCCGCGAGCGTCGGCGGCAAGGTGCGGGTCCTCCGGCGGGCGTCGGCCGTCATCGGTGAGGCGGCGTCGATTCCCGTCCTGCGGATCGGAAGGATCGCGGGGCAGTTCGCCAAGCCGAGGTCCGCGGCCACCGAGACGCGCCACGGCGTCGAACTCCCCGCCTACCGCGGGGACGCGGTCAACGGATTCGGGTTCACCCCGGCGGACAGGAGGCCCGATCCCCGGCGGCTGCGCCGCGCCTACGACGCCTCGGCACGGACCCTCGGCCTGCTCAGGGAGGCGGGCGCGACGGTCCCGACCGGCCCGGGAGCACTCGACGCCGATACCACGGGTCTGTTCACCAGCCACGAGGCCCTGCTGCTCGACTACGAGTCACCGCTCGCCCGCCCCGACGCGGCCGGCGGCGGGATCTACGCGACCTCCGGGCACATGCTCTGGATCGGCGAACGCACCCGGCAACTGGACGGCGCCCACGTCGAGTTCGCCGCGCGCGTCGCCAATCCCCTGGGGGTCAAGATCGGCCCCGACACGACGTCGGACGACGTCATGAACCTGATCGAGCGGCTGAATCCCGACCGCGTTCCCGGCCGCCTCTCCTTCATTCCCAGAATGGGCGCCGACCGGGTGCGCGACCGTCTTCCGGTGCTGGTGGAGAAGGCCGAGGCCGCCGAGGCCGACGCGGTGTGGATCTGCGATCCGATGCACGGCAACACCTATACGTCGGCCGGCGGCCACAAGACGCGCGCATTCGACAGGATCGTGGAGGAGGTCACCGGATTCTTCGACGTGCACCAGGCGCTCGGCACCCATCCGGGAGGAGTTCATCTCGAATTCACGGGTGAACGGGTCACCGAATGTGTCGGAGGCCGGGGCGGGGTGACCGAATCCGGCCTGGGCGCGCGCTACACCTCGACCTGCGACCCGCGGCTGAATCCGGATCAGGCGCTGGAACTGGCCTCGGTGACGGCGGATCTCTACGCCCGGCGCGGCCGGCGGCGGATGTCGCCGACCGACGCCCCGGCCGGGCCGACCGGGTGCGTAACTCATGGAGTTGAATCCGATCGACCCTGAACGAGGGAGTCATGGTGGCAGGAATCCCGGAGATAGCGCCGTACCCATTACCGAAGTCGGCGGACCTGCCCGACAATGTCGCCGGATGGGTGGCCGACCCCGACCGCGCCGTTCTGCTGATTCACGATATGCAAAGGTTCTTCCTCCGCCCCTTCGACGACGACTTCCGCGCCCGGCTGGTGGGCCACACGGCGTCGTTACGGGACCGGTGCCGTGCCCTGGGCGCCCCGGTGGCGTACACGGCGCAGCCCGGCTCCATGACGGACGAGGAGCGGGGCCTGCTCAAGGACTTCTGGGGTCCCGGCATGCGGGCCGACCCGGTGGACCGCGAGGTCGTGGCGCCCCTGGCCCCCGGCCCCGACGACTGGGTGCTCACCAAGTGGCGCTACAGCGCGTTCTTCCGCTCCGACCTGCTCTCCCGCCTCCGCGCGCACGGCCGTGACCAGCTGATCGTCTGCGGCGTCTACGGGCACGTGGGCGTGCTGGCCAGCGCGCTGGAGGCGTTCACCCACGACATCCAGCCGTTCGTCGTGGGTGACGCGATCGGCGACTTCTCCGCCGACCACCACCGGCTCACCCTCACCTACGCGGCCCAGCGCTGCGCCGTGGTGGTCGGCGCCGACGAGGTGTTCACATGACCACCCCGGGGGACGTGCTGGACCGGATACTGGCGCAGGACCCGCCCGCGTTCGCCCTGCTGCACCGCCCGGACGCGACGGGCCCCGACCGGCTGGACGTGCTGACCGGCGAGGTCTCGGAGCCGGACACCCTGGCCGACATCCCCCTGCCGCGGGACGCGGACCCGGGCCACCAGGCGCTCGTGCTCGTGCCCCACCAGCAGATCGGCGAACGGGGCTTCTCCCGCGTGGACGACGGGTCGCCGCTGCTCGTCATGCGCGTGACGGAAGCGGCCGTGCTCCCGGTCGCGGACGCGCTGCGGCGGATCGAGCGCGTTCCGCTGCGGCTCGTGGGCGGGCGGTTCGACGTGGACGACGACGCCTACGCGCGGACCGTCGGCCGGATCGTCGCGGAGGAGATCGGCACCGGCGAGGGCGCCAACTTCGTGATCAAGCGCTCGTATGTCGCCGAGATCGCCGACTACGGCGTGCACAGCGCGCTGGCGCTCTTCCGCCGCCTGTGCGAGCTGGAGTCGGGGGCGTACTGGACCTTCGTGGTGCACACCGGCTCGCGCACCTTCGTCGGCGCGACGCCCGAGCGGCACGTCAGCCTCCAGGACGGCGTCGCCGTCATGAACCCGATCAGCGGCACCTACCGCTATCCGCCGACCGGGCCGACCCTGGCCGGCGTCAAGGAGTTCCTCGCCGACGGCAAGGAGAACGACGAGCTGTACATGGTCGTCGACGAGGAGCTCAAGATGATGGCGCGCATCTGCGCCTCGGGCGGCAGGGTGGTGGGCCCCTACCTGAAGGAGATGGCCCGGCTCGCGCACACCGAGTACTTCATCGAGGGCCGCTCCACCCGCGACCCGCGCGACATCCTGCGCGAGACGATGTTCGCGCCGACGGTGACCGGCAGCCCCCTGGAGAGCGCCTGCCGGGTGATCAGCCGGTACGAGCCCGAGGGCCGCCGCTACTACGGCGGCGTGATGGCCCTCATCGGCACCGACCGCCACCGGGGGCGGTCGATGGACTCCGCCATTCTGATCCGCACCGCCGACATCGAGCACCCCGGCGGGCGGATGGCGATCGGGGTGGGCGCCACCCTGGTCCGGCACTCCGACCCGGCCTCCGAGGTCGCCGAGACGCACGCGAAGGTGTCGGGCCTGCTCGCCGCGTTCGGCGTCGGCGGCCGGACCCGCTTCCACGACCATCCCGAGGTGCGGACGGCACTCGACCGGCGCAACGCGGGCCTGGCGCGGTTCTGGCTCGCGGACGGCCAGGACGCCGCGGTGCCCGCGCTGGCCGGCCGCCGGGTGCTCGTGGTGGACGCCGAGGACACGTTCACCGCGATGATCGCCCATCAACTCCGCGCGCTCGGCCCGAAGGTCACGGTGCGCCGGTTCGACGAGGACTACGCCTTCGAGGCGTACGACCTGGTGGTGATGGGCCCCGGCCCCGGCGACCCGCGCGACGTCGGCAACCCGAGGATCGCCCACCTCTACTCCGCGATCGGCAGGCTGCTGGCCGAGCGGCGGCCGTTCCTCGCGGTCTGCCTCAGCCACCAGGTCCTCAGCAGGCTGCTCGGCCTCGACCTGGTCCGCTGCGCGACGTCCAACCAGGGCAGGCGCCAGGAGATCAACCTGTTCGGCGACCCGGAGCGCGTCGGCTTCTACAACAGCTTCGCCGCGCGGAGCGCGCACGACAAGACCGACCGGCTGGGCGTCGGCCTCATCGAGTTCAGCCGGGACATCCACACCGGCGAGGTCTACGCGCTGCGCGGCCCCCACTTCTCCTCACTCCAGTTCCACGCCGAATCCGTGCTCACCGAGGACGGACCCCGCATATTCGCCAACCGGATCAAGGAGGTTCTGGGCCTGTGAAAGCGACCATCGCCTGGTGGGATCTGACCGAATCCGAGCAGACCATCGAGTCGCTACGGGAGTACCTGCGGGACGAGGGGGTGACGCCGTGGGCCTCGGTCCACGGGCTGCGCCTGAAGTTCTGGGTCTCCGACCCGGTGGGCAACCGGTGGGGCGCGGTGATGCTGTGGGAGGCGGACGGCCCCGGTGACCAGCCCCTGCCGCCCCACAAGGCCGTCGACCTGATCGGCTACCCGCCCACCGAACGCGTGCGGTTCGACGTCGAGGCCACGATCGAGGGCCTGTTCGCCGAGCCGTCGCTGTCCGGACACGGGCCCGTCTTCGAGGAATGAGGGAACATGCCCGCCGACATCGACCTGACCCTGCCCGAGTTCGACAACCCGCCCGCCGAGCCCATCGGGCTGCTGCGCGCCTGGTTCGACACGGCCGTCAAGCACGGCGTCCGCGAGCCCGGCGTGGTCTCGCTGGCCACGGCGGACGCCACGGGGCGCACCTCGAACCGGATCATCCAGACCATCAGGATCACCGGGCGGGGCCTGGTGTTCTCCAGCCACACCGGCAGCCGGAAGGGCCGCGACATCGCCGCCACCGGCTGGGGATCCGGGGTGCTGTACTGGCGTGAGACCGCGCAGCAGATCGTGCTGAGCGGCCCGGTCGCACCGCTCCCCGAGGAGGAGTCGGGCGCGCTGTGGGCGGCCAGGCCGCCCAGCACGCACGCCATGTCGGTCGCCTCCCGGCAGAGCGAGCCGCTGGAGGACGAGGAGGCCCTGCGCGCCGAGGCCGTGCGGCTCGCCGGCAGCGGCGAGGCCCTGCCGCGCCCCGCGGCCTGGGTCGGCTACGAACTCGTCCCCGAGACCGTGGAGTTCTGGCACGCGAGCCCCGACCGGCTGCACCGGCGGCTGGTCTACGGCGCCGCCGGCGGGGGCTGGACCTGCCGGCGGCTTCAGCCGTGAGGTGGGGCGCGTCAGACGGAGAGCGTGGCGCGGGCCACGACCACGGCGGAGCCCGCGACCTCGATCCGCTCCAGGCTCTCCGCCGTGCCGATCGCCGTGGGGTACATCCGCGACGGGCGGCCGATCTCGACGCCCTGGAGGATCTCGATCCGCTCGCCGAACGGGACCAGCCCGTGCCGGGCCAGGTGCACCGCCAGGGGACCCGCGGCGGACCCGGTGGCCGCGTCCTCCGCGACGCCGTAGGCCGGCGAGAACATCCGCATCCGCCAGTGGGTGCCCGAGCCGGCGAAGCAGTTGACGGCCACGTCGAGGTGGTCCGCCAGCGCGCGCAGGTCGGGCCGCACGGCCGAGAGCGCCGGCACGCTGTCGAGCCCGACGAACACGTGGCGCGGCCCGTTGCGGTAGATCTCCACCGGCAGCGTCGAGGAGGCGAGCCCGAGCGCGTCGAGCAGGTGGTCCCGTTGCCCGTAGGGCTCCCAGGTCGGGATGGGCTGCCGCATGCGGGCGGAGACGATGCGGCCCTCCTCCCGGTCGAACGCGAACGGTATCGGTCCCATGGCGGTCTCCAGCACGATGCCGCTCCGGTCCCCCTCCTGGCCGAGAACGATGGCGGTGCCCAGGGTCGGGTGCCCGGCGAACGGCAGCTCGTTCACCGGAGTGAAGATTCTGACGCGCACATCGCCCCCGTTCGTGGCCGGGAGCACAAAGGTGGTCTCCGAGAGGTTCAGCTCCCGCGCGATGCGCTGCATGCGCGGCGCGGGAATATCGGAGGCATCGAGGAAGACGGCCACTGGGTTGCCCTCCAGCGGCGTATCGGTGAAGACATCCGCAACCACATAGTCATGCATTCCGGCAATGTACCCGGTCGATCCGAGAAAGGCGATGGATGACAATGTTCAACGATGACGTGGAACTCAGGCGCCGACACCGAGCCGTGGTCGAGGACTACCTGAGCCGGCAGGGGGAGAACCGGCTGTCCCGGTACCTTCTGTTCACCGATGACGGCAGCGCGGGCCTCTACACGGCCGACACGATGAAGCCGATCGTCTCGCGGGGGCGGGAGACGCTGAAGGCGCACGGCGCGTGGTCGCTGGAGATGTTCCCGGACTGGGTCTGGTTCAACGTCGAGATCTTCGAAACGCAGGATCCCGGCCAATTCTGGGCCGAGTGCGACGGCGAGGGAAAGATCCTCTACCCCGGCTACCCCGAGGGGCACTACAAGAACCACTTCATCCACTCGTTCAAGCTCAGGGACGGCCTCATCGTCGAGCAGCGGGAATTCATGAATCCCTTCAACCAGCTCCAGGCGCTCGGCATCGAGATACCGAAGATCAACCGCGGAAGGATTCCCACGTCGTGAAGGCCGACCTGAAGGCGACCCAGCAGGCAGTCGAGCTCATCACCGGCGGATGGCGGGCCCAGGCCCTGTACACCTCGGTCAAGCTGGGGTTGCCCGACCACATCGAGGCCGGCCTGACCACTACCGCCGAACTGGCCGCGGCCAGCGGCGCCGAGGAGGAGGGCATCCGCCGCCTCATGCGGCTGCTGGTGGCCATGGGCGTGTTCGAGGGCGGCGAGCGCGCCGGCTACCGCAACACCCCGGTGAGCGCGACCCTGCTGAACCGGCCCGAGTCCCTGCGGGACATGTGCCTCCTCTACGGCGAGGAGTTCTACACGGCCTGGGGCCACGCGCACGAGGCCATCCGCACGGTGACCGCGGGGTTCGAGGCCGCCTACGGGCAGCCGCTGTACGCCTACCTGAGCCAGGACGAGGACGCGTCCGACCGGTTCCAGCGGGCCATGAAGGCCGGAAACCTCTTCTTCGACTGGGTGCCGGAGATCTTCGACTTCTCCGGCGGCAAGCTGGTGGTCGATGTCGGCGGCGGCGGCGGGCAGTTGCTCGCCGCGATCCTGGGCGCCACCCCGGACGCGCGCGGCAGCTGGCTGGACCGCGAACACGTGGTGCCCATCGCCCGCGAGAACCTGGCCGCCACGGTCGGCCTCGACCGCGTCGAGCTGACGGGCGGTGACATGTTCAAGGCCGTCCCGCGGGGCGGGGACGTCTACCTCCTGTGCCGCGTGCTGGCCGGCTGGGACGACGACGCCGTGGTCGGGGTGTTCGAGAACTGCCGCCGGGCGATGGCCGGCCCCTCCTCGCGCCTGCTCATCCTCGAACGGGTGGTCGCCGACGAGGACTCGACCGTGCTGCCCGCCCTGTGGGACCTGCATCTGCTGATGACCAACGGCGGCCGCCACCGCAGCCTGGACCGGTTCACCACCCTGCTGGACCGGGCCGGCCTCGACGTCGAACGCGTCGCGGAGCTGCCGGTGGAGACCACGGCGCTCATCGCGGCACCCCGCCCCTGAACC
>NZ_LAVK01000096.1 GCF_001083795.1 Streptomyces sp. SBT349 | reverse complement strand
CCTGGGGAGCATGGGGGGCCTGGGGCCGGGAGGTCTAGCGGTCCTTGCCGCCGGGCGGGGTGTCGTCCTCGCCCTCGCCCCCGCGCAGCTCTTCCTCGCGGCGGCGCAGGTCCTCCTCCCAGGACTCCAGGAGCTCCTTGTCCTTCCGGGTCTCCTCGGGGTCGCGGTTCGGGTCCGGGTCGTCCTTGAGCGAACGCAGGAACTCGGGGTTGTCGTCGGGGGCGACCCAGCCGCCCCCTCCGCTCCGGCGGCCCACGCCGCCCGCGCGCGGCGTGCCGCGCTTGCGGCCCACCAGAATCCAGGCCACCGGACCGACGACCCAGGCGAGCACGATCAGCAGGATCCACACCAGCTTGGGCAGATGCTTGATGTCCTCATCCTTGGACGTGATGCAGTCGACCAGGGCGTAGATGATCAGCGCCAGCGGCACGAGAATCAGCAGCACCCTCAGCATGGTAGCCCCCTGGACGAGAAGTGACCGGGCCCTTGCGGGCCCCTGACCAATGCCAGGGTAATGCGTGGGCAATACTGATCGGCATGGCATACGACGACCTCCGTGCCCTGCTGAAGGCCCTCGAACGGGATGGCGACCTCAAGCGGGTCAAGGCCGAGGTCGATCCCCACCTGGAAGTGGGGGAAATCACCGACCGGGTGAACAAGGCGGGCGGCCCCGCGCTCCTCTTCGAGAATGTCAGGGGCTCCGACCTGCCGCTGGCCATGAACGTGTTCGGCACCGACCGCCGCCTGCTGAAGGCGCTCGGGCTCCGTTCGTACGAGGAGATCAGCGAGAAGATCGGCGGCCTGCTGAAGCCGGAACTGCCGCAGGGATTCGTCGGAATCCGCGAGGCGTTCGCCAAGCTCGGCACGGTCTCGCACGTACCGCCGAAGAAGGTGAAGAGCGCGCCCGTGCAGGAGGTCGTCCTCACGGGCGACGAGGTCGACCTCGACCGGCTGCCCGCGCTGTTCACCTGGCCGGAGGACGGCGGGCCGTTCTTCAACCTCGGGCTGACCCACACCAGGGACCCCGAGAGCGGGGTGCGCAACCTCGGGCTCTACCGGCTCCAGCGTCACGACAAGCGCACCATCGGGATGCACTGGCAGATCCACAAGGACAGCCGCAACCACTACCAGGTCGCCGCGCGGCGCGGGGAGCGGCTGCCGGTGGCGATCGCGTTCGGCTGCCCGCCGGCCGTGACCTACGCCTCCACCGCGCCGCTCCCGGGCGACATCGACGAGTACCTGTTCGCGGGCTTCGTCCAGGGCAAGCGGGTCGAGCTGGTCGACTGCAAGACCGTGCCGCTCCAGGTGCCCGCCGCGGCCGAGGTGGTGCTCGAGGGCTGGCTGGAACCGGGCGAGACGCTGCCGGAGGGCCCGTTCGGCGACCACACCGGCTTCTACACGCCGCAGGAGCCGTTCCCCGCGCTGACGATCGACTGCGTGACGACGCGCAAGCGGCCCATGTTCCAGTCGATCGTGGTCGGCCGCCCGCCGACCGAGGACGGGCCGCTGGCGCGTGCGACGGAGCGGTTCTTCCTGCCGCTCCTGAAGGTGATCATCCCCGACATCGTGGACTACCACCTGCCCGAGGCGGGCGGCTTCCACAACTGCGCGATCCTGTCGATCGACAAGAAGTACCCGAAGCACGCCCAGAAGGTGATGTCGGCGGTGTGGGGGGCGCACATGATGTCGCTCACCAAGCTGATCGTCGTCGTGGACTCCGACTGCGACGTCCACGACCTCCAGGAGGTCGCCTGGCGGGCGCTCGGGAACGTGGACTACGCGCGCGACCTGCTGCTCACCGAGGGCCCGGTCGACCATCTCGACCACTCCTCCTACCAGCAGTTCTGGGGAGGCAAGGCGGGCGTCGACGCCACCGCGAAGCTGCCCGGGGAGGGCTACACGCGAGACGGCGGCTGGCCGCGGATGATCGTCTCCGACCCGGCCGTCGCCGAGCGCGTCAGCAGCCGCTGGAAGGAGTACGGCCTGTGACGGCCCAGGCGCCGGCGCCCGCGGGGGCGGCGGGACCGGATCCGCGCCCGGCGGCGGCGCGGGCGACCGACACGGGACATGTCAGGGCGTTCCTGCGGCTGGTGATGATCGAGCACTCGGTCTTCGCGCTGCCCTTCGCCTACATCGCGGCGCTGACCGCGATGTACCTAGACGACGAGGCCGTCGACTGGTGGACGCTGCTGCTGGTCACCCTCGCCATGGTCGGCCTGCGCACGTTCGCCATGGCCGCCAACCGGATCATCGACCGCGAGATCGACGCCCGCAACCCGCGCACGGCCGGGCGCGAACTCGTCACGGGCGCCGTCTCCGTGCGCGCCGCGTGGATCGGCGCGCTGGTGGCGCTCGCGGTGTTCCTGGGCTCCTGCGCGCTGCTCAACCCGCTCTGCCTCGCGCTGGCGCCCGTGGCGGTGGTGCCGATGGTGGTCTACCCGTACGGCAAGCGGTTCACGGACTTCCCGCACGCCATCCTGGGCCTCGCCCAGGCGATGGGCCCGATCGGCGGCTGGCTCGCCGTGAGCGGCGCCTGGTCCTGGGAGGCGGCGATACTCGGCCTCGCCGTCGGCCTGTGGATCGGCGGCTTCGACCTGATCTACGCCTGCCAGGACGTGGCCTCCGACCGCGCGGGGGGCGTGCGTTCGGTTCCCGCGCGCTTCGGCATCGCGGGGGCGCTCTGGGGCGCGCGGGGGTGCCACGTGGTCACGCTGGCCCTGCTGGTCTGGTACGCGGCGGCGACCGGGGGCGGGCCGTTCCTCTGGGTCGGCCTCGTGGCGGTGGCGGGGGCGTTCGCCTATGAGCACACCATCGTGACCCCGAGGGATCTGAGCCGCCTGAACCGCGCGTTCTTCACGGTCAACGGCTTCGTCGGCATCAGCCTCTTCGTCTTCGCGCTGCTCGACCTGGTGGTGCGGGGTCTCGGACCCGCCTGAACCGCCCGGTCAGGGACCGCGGTCGGGGTCGGGCTCGGGGTCGGGCTCGGCAGCGAAGTGGTCGAACTCGTCGTTCCGCACGCCCAGGACGAACGCCTGCCAGTTCGCGCGCGTGGTGGTGACGATCCCGTCCGGCTCGTCGGTCTGCCGTATGTGGATCATGTCCCCCTCGCCCGCGGCCACTTCGAAGCAGCCCCCGTCGCCGCCGCCCTCGACCTCGGCCCGGACCCAGCGCAGGCCGTCCGCGTCACCACGAGGCATCCCCCCCTCCTCTCCCTCCCGCCCGCTTCGCCACGGTACCCGCGGGAGCGGGGCAAGAGGTGCCCGAGGGAGGAAAGCGGCTCGTTTCCGGCGCGGCGGAGTCGTGGGGCCGCGAGGTCGGGCGTCGGCGGCTACTCGACCTCGAGCCGGACCAGACCCCCGTCGGCCAGCGCCAGCAGGCCCGTCCCCGAGGCGTCGCCGATCACGGCCCCGGGCTCGGCGAGATCGAGCACGGTGTCCGGGCCCGGGTCCGGTACGAGCTCCGTGCCGTGCAGCGGCACGCGCCACAACTGCCCGCTGCCGGCGCCCGGCATCCACAGCGGCCCCCCGGCGGCGGCGAGCCCCGCCGGGGTCTCCCCCTCCGCCTCCCACACAGCCACCGGCTCGCCCCCCGGCGTCACCGAGAACACCCGGGCGGTCCCGTCCGCACCGGCGTCGACGGCCCACATCCGGTCCTCGTCCCAGGCGATCCCCCGGACGTCGGTGTAGCCGCCGAGGGAGTGGACGACGGGATCCGAGCGCCTGCCGGGCTCGAGCCGGAGGATCTTCCCGAGGGACGACTCCTCGCTCCGGGCCAGCTCCGGGTCACCGGCGTCGCCGGTTCCCAGATACAGGTCGCCGTCCGGCCCGAACGCGAGCGCACCGCCCGCGCGCGTGCCGTCGGCGGGCACCGGGATCGGATCGTTGAGGAGCCGTGTCGGGGTCGCACCCCATGGCTCCCAGCTCCGGTCCGGGTAGTAGCGGAAGCTGGAGACCTGCCCGCCGTCGTCCTCCGTGTAATACGCGAAGACGGGCACGAAGTTGCTCACGGAGGAACGGGGCACCGCCAGCCCGAGGATCTCGCCGGGCACCTGGCCGAGTTCCTGCGGGGGGCCGCCGCCGTCCGCGTCGTACAGCAGGACGGTGTCGCCCGAGGCCAGGAGCAGATCCTCGCTGTCGGGGACCCGGGCCACGCAACAGACGGCGGAGAGCTGGTCGATCACCGTCTCGGCCTCCGTCGCCGTGCCGGTGGCGGGTGCGGGAGTCGGACCGGGCCTCGGCTCGTCGGATGGGTCCTCCGGCAGCGGCGGGAGCTCCGGATCGTCGTCGGGTCCGCCCGGGTCGCCCGGCGGCTCCTCCGCGGGCGAACCGGCCTCGCGCTCCGCCCGGTTGGCGGCAGGGCCGATCGCGCAGCCCGCCGCCAGCGCCGCCACCGCGGCGACGGCCGCCACGCGACGCACAACGCGCCATCCCCGCATGGGCCGCTGACTCTCCCGAATCTAGATCGACATGCCGTAGATGATGGTGAACAGCGTGCCGAGCGACCCGATGATGAAGACGCCGGTCAGCCCGGCGACGATCAGGCCCTTGCCCTGCTCGGCGCTGAACGAGTCCCGCATGGCGGTCGACCCGATACGCTGCTTGGCCGCTCCCCAGATGGCGAGGCCCAGACAGATGAGGATGGCCATGGCCATGATCACCTGGACCATCGTCCTCGCCTGGTCACCCACCGCGGCGAACGGCCCCCAGTCCGGGGCAATGCCGCCGATGATCTCGTTGATGCCTTCTGAGTCTTCTTCTTCGTCCACCGAACTCACCACCCAACTGGCTCTTACGGCGCTCCCTTCGGATTGTGCCACGCCTGGGTGACAGAGGCAGACCGTACGTGACCTCCGCCGGGAGCCGGATGTGCGGTCAGAACCCTTGCCCCGCCCCGGACCTGGGCGGGGAGGGGGCCAACCGGGCGGGAGCGGAGGGGAATTCCGCGGAGTGTGTCAGAGATCGCAGCCGAGGCGTTCCGTCGAGAGCGCCACGTCGTCCAGCAGGACGTCGTACGCGTCGGGCACCGGGCCCGCCTGGTAGAGCTGCCAGCCGACGCGGACGGTGTCGAACTCCGGGAAGAGGAAGTCCACCTGGTTCCCGCCGTGCCGGGTGGTGGTGACGGTCAGGTCGGGTTGGGCCACGCCGTCGAGCCAGACGGAGACGCGGTTGTCGCTCGCGTCCTGCTCCCACTCCACGCACGTCCACTCCCCGCCCACCGCCGGGGCCGACGCGCGCCAGTCGGTCCAGTCGCCGGTCGGGCCGCCGTCCGAACCGACGCCCCACAGCGCGACGCCGTCGCCGACCTCCGGCACGTACTGGCCGCCGAGCGGGCGGACCAGGGTGCCGTCGCCGACGGCGCCCGCGGCCTCGACCAGCGTGAAGTGCGCCCAGTCGGGGGCGGTCGGGAAGGCGGAGACGCGCAGCATCACGCGGCCGTGGAAGCTGTTGCCGGGCGCGGCGAAGTCCTCGACCTCCAGGAACGCGTGCCCGTTGCCCTCGGTGTGGGCACGCAGCACCATCCCGTGGCCGCGGCGGCGCTCCACCGTCAGCCGCCCCTCGCGGGTGTCGGTCCCCCAGCCGGGCCCCGCCGCCTCGCCGGGCGGCAGAGCGTCGAAGTCCTCGCAGAACAGCAGCGCCGGGTCCTCGCTCGCGCAGTCGGCGCGCCCGGGATACCCGTGCCCGTGCCCGTTTCCGTGCCCGTTCCCCTGCGCCGTCGCGGCGCCGCTCAGGGCCAGCGCGAGCGCGCCGAGCAGGGCGGTGAGTGTGCGGGTGCGGCTCATGGTCGTCTCCACTTCCGGTTCCGTGGTCGTTTGGGAGCGCTCCCACACCCCACGGCACCCTAGGCCACCCGCAGGTCGGCCCGCCACCCCCCGGCCGTCTCGTGGTCTCGCCGTCGCCGCGCGGCGCGTGTCAGACTGCTGGCAGGTCCCGTACGGCCGGGGAGAGTTGAGGGATGCGCAGGATCGTTGTGGCCGGGGGTGTCGGCCTCGGGGTGATGGGGTGTTTCGTCGCCGTCCTCGTCGTCGGCGTCTACGGCGCCGCTTCCGATCTCCAGGGCGGCGGGAGCGGCTCGAAGCAGCTGGCCGCGGGGACGGTGCCGCCGGAGTACGCCGAGCTCGTGCAGATCTGGGGGAACTCCTGCCCGACCCTGTCGCCCGCCATCCTCGCCGCCCAGCTCGGGCAGGAGAGCGGCTGGCAGCCCGACGTGGAGAGCCACGCCGCGGCGCAGGGGATCGCGCAGTTCATCCCGAGCACCTGGGCCACCCACGGCATCGACGCCAACGGCGACGGCGAGGCCAACGTCTGGGACCCCGAGGACGCCATCCCCTCCGCCGCCCGCTACGACTGCTCGCTCGCGGGCTATGTCGACGACATCCCCGGCGACCCGGTGGACAACATGCTGGCGGCCTACAACGCCGGCCCCTACGCTGTGATCCAGTACAACGGCGTGCCCCCGTACGAGGAGACGCGGAACTACGTCCGCATCATCCGTTCCGCGGAGGCCGGTTACGCCGCCGCGCCCGCGGAGGAGGAGGGGACGCTGCCCGCGCCCGAACAGGCGGCGGGCGCCGTGCACTACGCGCAGGAGAAGCTCGGGACGCCCTATCTCTGGGGCGGCGAGGGCTCCCCCGAGGACAACGGCCGCTTCGACTGCTCGGGCCTGACCCTGAGGGCCTACGAGTCGGTCGGCATAGAGATCCCGCGCGTCGCCAACGACCAGTGGAACGCGGGTCCCCACCCCTCGCGGGATGAGCTTCTGCCGGGTGATCTTGTCTTCTTCGCGTATGATCTCGACGACCCGCGGAGCATCCACCACGTCGGTATCTACGTCGGCGGCGGGTACATGATCGACGCTCCGTACACGGGTGCGACAATCCGTTTTGACCCGATTGACTCCCCGGATTATTTTGGGGCCACCCGCCCCACGGCGACGTAGGTGCGTCCTCACGTCCAGTGAGGCTGTGGTCAGAGGTTCCCCGCTGAACTGCGGCGACGCGTTGCTGTTCGATAACGCTGCGGCCGTCATTCGATGGACGTCGGCACTCCGGGGGAGGTACTTGGCGTTTCCTGTACCGGAACAGGGGCTCCTCCTCCCTGCCTGCCTCGGCAGGGTCCCCCACACCAGAAGGGGCCACAACGGCACATGGCTGGTCTCGATCACCTCGACAATCCAGACATCGAGCTGGATGTGCTCTACGACCTCAATGGCTTCGGCGAGTCCCTGCCCGGCTGGGGCGAACGGGCCGTCACCTTCCTCGGGGAGCACGGCATCCCCGTCGCGCTGACCCTGCTCGTCGTCGGCGCCTGGTTCCTCGTCAGGCGCCGTGCCGACGCCGCGCAGGCGGTCGCCGGGACGGCCTGGGCCGGCCTGGCGGCCGGTCTCGCCTTCCTCGCCAACGCCCCCATCCGCGACTTCGTCGCCCGGCCCCGTCCCTTCGTCGACCACCCCGACCTCGCCGTGCTGCTGGAGGGCAAGGACGGGTACTCGTTCGTCAGCGACCACGCCAGCGTCGCCATGGCCGTCGCCGTCGCGCTCTTCCTGGTCCACCGGGTCCTGGGCGCGATCGCCTTCGGCCTGGCGCTGCTCCAGGGGCTGGCGCGCGTGATCCTCGGGGTGCACTACCCGAGCGATGTCATCGGCGGCTTCGCGCTCGGCACGGCGGTCGCGCTCCTGCTCGCGCCGCTCGCGCAGGCCGCGTTGACCCCGCTGGTGCGGGCCTGCTCCCGCAACCGCCGCCTCGGCTGGGTCGCAAGGCCCCGCGAGGAGCCGCGGCCCCGGCCGCAGCCCGAGCTGACGGAGCACCAGAGCCGCCTGGCCGCCTAGGAACACGGGACACACGGGGAACACCGAGGAACGGCGCGGCCCAGGGGGAACGGGGGCGAACGGGGGAACGGCCGCCCCGGCGCGACGAGGCGCCGGGGATGCCGGGGCCGCGGGTGCCCGGGGCCGAGGGGGGTCAGCTTCCGGGAACGCGCCCGACGCCCGCCCACATGGAGACCGTCACGTCGTCGGCCTCCTCCGGGACGGGCCCGTCCGGGTGCCAGCGGTGCGGCGGGACGAGCCCGGGGTCGACCAGGTCGAGGCCCTCGAAGAAACGCTCCACCTCGGCGCGGTCCCGGATCTGGCCGGTCTGCCCGGTGATGCTGCGGTCCCCCTCGGTCACCTTGCGCCAGGTGGGCGGGTCGAAGTCCGGGGTGACGTGCGTCAGCACCAGGTAGCTCCCGGCCGGAAGCGCCGAGGTGTACCGGCGGACCAGCTCGTGCGCGCTGAAGCCGGTGGACGGGTCGTCCGCGATGTAGTGCAGCAGCGCGTTGAGGCTGAGCGCGACCGGCCGGTCGAGGTCGAGGACGTCGCCCAGCTCGCGGCTGCGGAGAATGGACTCCGGGTCGGCGAAGTCCGCGTGCAGATAGGCGGTGCGGCCCTCGGGGGCGCTGCTCATCAGCGCCTCGGCGTAGAGCAGCACGATGCGGCGGTTGTCCGTGTAGACCACCCGTGCCTCGGGGGCGACCGCCTGCGCCACCTGGTGCAGGTTCGGCTCGCTGGGGATGCCGGTCCCGATGTCGAGGAACTGCCTGACCCCCGCCTCCTTCGCCAGCCAGCGGGTGGAGCGGAGGACGAACGCGCGGTTGGCGCGCGCCGCGACGCTCACGCCGGGCCACATCTCCTCGACCTGGCTGCCGGCCTGCTCGTCCACCGGGTAGTAGGACTTGCCGCCCACGTGCCGCAGGAAGAAGTCGTACACGCGGGCCGGATCGGGGCGGCTGGCGTCTATCTCGTCCTCGAGCATGGTCCGTTGTGATCCTTCCACCGTGAGATTCTCCCGTCGCTCCGTGGGCCGACCCAATCACAGGGGGCGTACGCCGGGTAGTGCGACCCCCGGTTCCGCGCCACCCGGCGCGGGGCGTCCGCGGGCGCTCAGCCCGGTCCGGCCGCCGCCGTGTGGGCCGCGGCCTCGTCACGGGCCAGCGGCCGGGAGCGCCGGGCCGGGCCGTACCAGCCGCAGCTGCACCGGGGAGCGACGAACGGTCCACGCTCGGTGAGAACGACCCGGTGCGTGCCTCCCCCGCCCCGCCCCTCCCGGTCCGGTGGGGCCGTGCGGCCCTCCGGTTCGGACGGCCCCTCTTCACCCTCGTCACGCACCCCCCTACCGTAACGGCCGCCGGGGGGCCTCGTTAGGCGGTTACGAGTCCGGGACGGCGATTGCTGGGGGTGTCGGCAGGCCATGACGGTGCGGCGACGCGAGCGCAGGAACGTTATCGCGGGGAGCGCCGGAGGCTGCGGCGGGCTGCTGGCGGCGCTGTCGCTCGCCACGGTGCTCACCGCCCTCACCGGCTGCTCCGGGACGGGGGCCGCGGCCGAGGGCGACGCCGGCGAGGCGGTCCGCAGGGCGGTGGACCTGCTCGCCGAGTCCGGCACCTCCCGCGCCCGGACGGCGATGGAGATGGCCTCGGGCGGGACGCGGATCACCCTGCGCGGCCGGGGCGGCTTCGACTACCGGGAGCGGACGGGCGAGCTGCGCGTGACCCTGCCGGACGGCAAGCCGGTGACGGAGGTGTTCGTGCCGGGGCGGCTCTACATGAAGAACCGCGGCGCGGGCGTGCCCCCCGACAAGTGGGTGCGCATCGACGTCACCGCGCTGCCCGACGGGAACCTGGTGACCGGCGGGGCGACCGACCCGCTGGCCGCCGCCGAGCTGCTGCGCGGCGTGGTCAGCGCGGACGAGCTGGGCGAGGCCCGGGTGCGGGGCGAGACGCTGCGGCACTTCCGGGGCGTGACCGACATCGCCGAGGCGGCGGAGGCGGCGTCGGGGCGGGCGGCGGAGCAGCTGGCGGCGGCGGTGGAGGGCTTCGCGGAGACGGAGGTGCCGTTCGACGCCTACCTCGACGATCAGGGGCTGCTGCGCGAGATCACGCACCGTTTCAGCTTCGGGGAGCGCGGGATCGACGTCACGTCCACGGTGCAGCTCTTCGACTTCGGGGCGCCGGTGGAGGTCGTCCTCCCCGGTGCGGACGACGTCTACGCCGGAACCGTCGCCTGAGGGCGCCGGGCTCCGGGCCGCCTCAGGTGCGCAGCAGGCGGGCGATCGCGGCCGTGGCCTCCTCGACCTTGGCGTCGATCTCCGGGCCGCCCTGCTCCGCGGCGCGCGCCACGCAGTGCCGCAGGTGCTCCTCGAGAAGCCGGAGCGCGAACGACTGGAGCGCCTTGGTGGAGGCGGAGACCTGCGTCAGAATGTCGATGCAGTAGGTGTCCTCCTCGACCAGCCGCTGGAGGCCCCTGACCTGGCCCTCGATGCGGCGCAGCCGCTTCAGATGGGCCTCCTTGTCCTTGCTGTACCCGTGCGGCCCGCCGCCCTCCGCGTGCGCGTCGTGTGCCTCGTGCACGGCTACCGTCTCCCTTGTGCCCATTTCCGCCCTCCTGTGCCTCTTATACCCCTGATGGGTATAGCGTAACGAACGGCGGACCGGCGCACGCAGTATCGTGCGGCCTCCGGGGTAGCGGCGTTCCCGGATGGGTTCATTTTTTATTCACCTATAACCGTCAGTCGATTCACCTGATCAACCTACCGTCAGGGCGGAGCGCGGACGGGAAGGACTGAACGACTGTGAAGGTACGCCTCGGCGCGGTGCTGGCCTCGGGCGCCCTGGTGCTGGCCTCGGCCTGCGGAACCGACGACAATTCGGGTCTGCCGGGGGCCGTGGACTTCTCGCTCGACGGCCTTCGCTGCGGCCCGAGCGGCACCCTGCTGGCCTCGGGATCCAGCGCGCAGGCCAACGCCATGGAGGTCTGGGTGAACACGTACCAGGCCAATTGTGAAGACAGTCAGATCAACTACAAGGCCACGGGCTCGGGCGCCGGCGTCCAGGAGTTCCTCCAGGGCACCACGGCCTTCGCGGGCTCCGACTCGCTGCTGACCGAGGCCGAGATCGCCGAATCCCGCGGCGTCTGCCGGGACGGCGGCCAGGCCATGCACCTGCCGATGGTCGCCGGGCCCATCGCCGTCGGCTTCAACCTCCCCGGCATCGACCACCTGAACCTGGACGCCAGGACCCTGGCCCGGATCTTCGACTCCCGCATCGACAACTGGAACGACCCCGCGATCGCCGAGCTCAACCCGGACGCCGACCTGCCCGACCTGCCGATCACCCCGTTCCACCGCTCCGACGGCTCGGGCACCACGGACAACTTCACCTCCTACCTGCACGCCTCCGCGCCCGAGGACTGGCCGCACGAGGGGGACAAGAGCTGGAAGGGGCGCGGCGGCCAGTCGGCCGACGGCTCCTCGGGACTGGTCGGCATGGTGCAGCAGAACGAGGGTGCCATCGCCTACTTCGAGCTGTCCTTCGCCCACCAGAACAGCGTCTCCACCGTCCGCGTCGACACCGGCGCCAGCGAGCCGGTCGAGGCCACGGTGGAGAACTCGTCGAACGCCATCGCCGAGGCCGAGGTCATCGGCGAGGGTGGCGACCTCGCGCTCCAGCTGGACTACGCCACGCGCGAGGAGGGCGTCTACCCCATCGTCCTGGTCACCTACGAGATCGCGTGCGACCGCGGCAACGCGCCCGGCACCCTCGGCCTGACCAGGGCCTTCCTCACCTATACCGCAAGCGAGGAGGGTCAGCGGGCACTCGGCGAGATCGACTACGCGCCGATCTCCGAGGACATCATCCAGCAGGTGCGCCAGCGCGTCGACGCCATGGCCTGACGACCGGAGACGCCCCCATGCACGCACCGCGCACGACGCGCACGACGCACACGGAGAAGAGCACCATGCGCCTGGGCGACCGGGTCTTCAGCGGCCTGTCCAAGGGGTCGGGGATCGCTCTGCTGCTGATCATGGCCGCGATCGCCGTCTTCCTCGCGATCCGCGCGGTCATCGCCATCGGCGCCGACGAGGGGAACTTCCTCACCACCTTCGAGTGGGACGCCAACTCCGACCCGCCCCGCTTCGGCATCGCCGTCCTCCTCTTCGGCACGGTCGTCAGCTCGGTCATCGCCATGGTGCTGGCCGTCCCGGTCGCCGTCGGCATCGCGCTGTTCATCTCCCACTACGCCCCGCGCCGCCTGGCCACCCCCCTGTCCTATGTGGTCGACCTGCTCGCCGCCGTTCCCAGCATCGTCTACGGCCTGTGGGGCGCCCTCTACCTGGTGCCGCGCCTGACGGGCTCGTACCAGTGGATGGACGATGTCCTCGGCTGGACCGGGATCTTCGCCTACGACGGGACCCCGGCCCGTTCGCTGATGACCGTCGGCATCCTGCTGGCGGTGATGATCCTGCCGATCATCACCAGCGTCACCCGCGAGGTGTTCCTCCAGACCCCCAAGGCCAACCAGGAGGCCGCGCTCGCCCTGGGCGCCACCCGCTGGGAGGTCATCCGCATGACGGTCCTGCCCTTCGGGCGCTCCGGCGTCATCAGCGCCTCCATGCTGGGCCTCGGCCGCGCCCTCGGCGAGACGATGGCCGTGGCCACCGTGCTCTCCCCGAGCTTCCTCATCAACGCCAGCCTGCTGGAGTCCGGCGGCGGCACCTTCGCGCAGAACATCGCCAGCCAGTTCAAGGAGGCGGGCTCCATGGGCCGGGACGCCCTGATCGCCTCGGGCCTCGTCCTCTTCCTTCTCACCCTGCTCGTCAACGGCGCCGCCCGGCTGATCATCGCCCGGCGCAAGGAGTACTCGGGAGCGAACGCATGAGCAGGACCACCGTGTCCGAGGAGGCGGCCGGGCCCGCGCTCGGCCGCGTGACCCTGCGCCCGCCGCGCCTGCCGCGCTGGTCGATGGCGGCGCTGGTCATCGGCTCCCTCGCCATCGGCGTGGGCACCGGGCTCGTCGCCCGCCTCGACAGCCGCGGGCAGTGGGGGCTGATCGCGGCCATCGTCTTCGTCGCCGCCACCTTCGGGCTCTCCGCCTCCGTCGAGGGCCGCCGCCACGCGGTCGACCGGCTGGCCTCCATCCTGGTGTGGGCCTGCTTCATCGTCGCGATGGTCCCGCTGGCCTCCCTGGTCTGGGAGACGATCGCCCGCGGCATCCCCGGCGTGAGCTGGTACTTCCTGACCCACTCGATGAACGGCGTGCTCAGCTGGCAGGAGGGCGGCGGCATCTACCACGCCATCCTGGGCACGGTCCAGCAGGTGCTGCTCGCCTCCGTCATCGCCATCCCCGTCGGCCTGCTCACCGCCGTCTACCTGGTGGAGTACGGCCGCGGGCGGCTGGCGAAGGCCATCACCTTCTTCGTGGACGTCATGACCGGCATCCCGTCCATCGTGGCCGGGCTTTTCGTCCTCAGTCTGTGGATCATGATGTTCGACTACGGGTACTCGGGCTTCGCCGGCGCCGTGGCGCTGGCCATCCTCATGATGCCGATCGTGGTCCGCTCCACGGAGGAGATGCTCAAGCTGGTCCCCAACGAGCTGCGCGAGGCGTCCCTCGCCATGGGCGTCCCCAAGTGGCGCACCATCCTCAAGGTCGTCCTCCCCACGGCGATCGGCGGCATCACCACCGGCGTGATGCTCGCGCTGGCACGGATCGCGGGGGAGACGGCCCCGATCCTCCTGCTGGTTTTCGGGAACAACATGATCAATGGCAACCCCTTCGAGGGGGCGCAGTCGTCCCTCCCGCTCTACATCTACGAGCAGTGGGGATTCGGCACCGAGCAGGCGTTCGACCGGGCCTGGGCGGCGGCCGCGGTGCTGATCGCGTTCGTCATGGTCCTCAACCTGGCGGCCCGCGGCATCGCCCGCTGGAAGGCCCCCAGGACGGGCCGTTGACGCGGCGCCGAAGCGGAAGGAAAAGGAGAGGTCTCACACCATGGCCAAGCGCATCGACGTCGGCGAGCTCACCGCCTACTACGGGTCCCACCGGGCGATCGACGGCATCACCCTGCACGTCGAGCCCGAGTCGGTGACCGCGTTCATCGGCCCCTCGGGCTGCGGCAAGTCCACCTTTCTGCGCACCCTCAACCGCATGCACGAGGTCACGCCGGGCGGCCGGGTCGAGGGCAAGGTGATGCTGGACAACGAGGACCTGTACGGCCCCGGCGTGGACCCGGTCTCGGTGCGCCGCACGGTCGGGATGGTGTTCCAGCGGCCCAACCCGTTCCCCACCATGTCCATCTACGACAACGTGGCGGCCGGGCTCAAGCTCAACGGCATCAAGTACCGCAAGTCGGAGCTCGACGACATCGTCGAGAAGAACCTGCGCGCCGCCAACCTGTGGAACGAGGTGAAGGACCGCCTGAACCGCCCCGGTTCGGGACTCTCCGGCGGCCAGCAGCAGCGGCTCTGCATCGCCAGGGCGACCGCCGTGGAGCCCGAGGTGCTGCTGATGGACGAGCCCTGCTCGGCGCTCGACCCGATCTCGACCCTCGCCATCGAGGACCTGATCGACAAGCTCAAGACCCGCTACACCATCGTCATCGTGACCCACAACATGCAGCAGGCGGCCCGCGTCTCCGACCGCACCGCCTTCTTCAACCTGGCCGCGATCGGCGAGCCGGGGAAGCTGATCGAGGTCGACGCGACGGAGAAGATCTTCTCCAACCCGTCCGTGCAGGCCACCGAGGACTACATCTCCGGCCGCTTCGGCTGACCGGCCGCACACGGCGAACGGCCCGCCCCCCGCGCGTGCGGGGGACGGGCCGCGGCTGATCCGCTGTGGGGCCGGATCAGACGGTGCGGTAGGCGTCGATGATGGTCTGGACGGTGGTGTTGCCCTGACCGTCCTCCAGCTCGACGCGGAACGACACGGTGCCGCCCGCCGCCGGGTTGGTGACCTCGACCGTGTCCCCGTCGACGGCCGCCTCGGCCCAGGTCTCGCCGCCGTCCGTGGAGACGGAGATCGCCAGCGAGGCCACGTTGCCCTCGGCCGCCGCGCCCTGGACGGTGAACGGGACCCACTGCATCTGGCTCTGCGTGGCCGTGCTGTCCAGCGCCAGCTGCGGCGCGAACCTGACGACCGAGGCGGGCACCGGAACCGGGCCGTCCTCGGGACCGGCCGCCGAGGTGAAGGTGAACGCGGTGGTGATCTCCGTGGACACCGAGGCGGTCGGGACCTCACCGGCCGGGTCGCGGCCGACGGTGGTCACCAGCTCGTACCGCGCCTCCTCCTCGGGGAGTTCGAACTCCACGTAGTCCAGGATCTCCTCCTCGGCGGCGATCTCCTCGCCGTCGCGGTACAGCGTGGTGGAGGCGCTGTCGTACGCGCTGTAGCCCAGGTGCCCGGCGCCGTCGGTGAACGGGCTGATCGTGCCGTACAGCGCGTTGCCCATGCGGGTCAGACCGGTGTCCTGGCGGATGTCGGGGCCGAACACGCCCACGTTGAACCGCTCCTGGTACTCCTGGCCGGCCTCGTACACCCGCGGTTCCGTCATGGCGCCCGCGGAGGCGAATACCTCCGGGTCGGTCTGCATGAATTCCTGGAACCACTCGCCCACGCCCGCCTCGACGAAGATCTCGGCCGTGCGCGGCAGCGTGTACTCCAGGGCGGACGCCATCGACACCTCGGAGGAGACGGTGAACAGCACGCCCGTCACGCCCTCCAGCGACGCGCCCTCCTCGACGGAGATGCTCGCCAGCTCGGACTGCTCGGTGTGCTCCTCCAGGCCGGTGTAGAACGCGTCCTCCCGGACGTCGGCGCCGTGGTACTCGACGCCCTCGGTCTCCCAGGTGGTGCCCGCGTAGCCGGAGATCGTCCGGTCGGCGCCGGGCTCACCGATCTGCGCGGTGCCGAAGCCCTCGGGCAGGCCGGCGACGGACCAGGCGGAGTCGAAGAACGTCTCGCCGCCCCGCCCCATCCGGTAGCCGACGGTCAGGTCGGTCTGCGTGGCGCTCTCGTCGGGCATGGTGAAGTCCACCAGGGCCGCCTGCGTGGCGTCGGCGGTGACGGTGGTGTCCTCGCTCAGCGAGAGGTGCGGATGGACCAGCCAGTCGATGCCGGTGGACTCCTCGCCGCCCTCGGGCGTGTGGAAGACGCTCACGTCGAGCTGGTACTCGCCCGCGGGCAGCCGGATCGTGCCGGTGCCGGTGCCGGGCTCGCCCACGACGTCGTAGAAGTCCATCGTCTCCATGTCGATCACCGTGCCCCACCAGTCGGCGGCGGGCGCACCGGCGCGGTCCATGGCCTCGACGGTGACCTCGAACATCTGCTCCTCGCGGACGACGGCGCCCGCGGTGCGCACGGTCTGGCCGTTGTCGGCGGTGGCCGTGACAGACGAGGTGTACGCGCCGTAGAGCTCCCCGCCCGGGGTGGTGTCGGCGGTGGCCTGCACGGTGGCGGTGGATCCGGCGGGCACGGTGACCTCGTCGGCGCTCAGCGCGAACATGCCCTCGGGGGCCGGGTTGCCCTCGGGGTCGGTGCCCGTGGAGGTGAGGGTGAGGGTGACGTCCTCGTCGCCGCTGTTGGCGTAGGTCAGGTCGCGGGTGACCGGCTCCGCGTCCTCGTGGGGCCACGGAACGGCGCCGAAGCTGATCGAGACCGGCTCGGCGGTGACCGTCTGCTCCAGCGCGGCGGGCACGTCGATGCGGCCCGCGCCCTGCTGGAAGGCGGTGTACCCCTCGCCCGGCCGGGCGGAGGCGGTCAGCGCGGCCTTGATCTGCTCGCCGGTCCAGTCCGGGTGGGCCTGGGCGAGGAGGGCGGCGGCGCCCGAGGCGTGCGGCGTGGCCATCGAGGTGCCGTCGATGGCGACATAGCCGTCGGCGCCCTCGACCGGGCGGCCGTACTCCCAGATGGCGGCGCCCTCGGCCCCGGCGGCGGCGATGTCCACGCCGGGCGCGGTGACATCGGGCTTGACGGCGCCGTCCCTGGCGCGCGGGCCGACCGAGGAGAAGTCGGCGAGCATGTCGGACTTGTCCACCGCGCCCAGGGTCAGCGCCGCGTCGGCCGTGCCGGGCGTGGAGATGGAGCCCGCGCTCGGGCCGCTGTTGCCCGCGGCGATGACGAACAGGGCGTCGGACTCGGCGGAGAGGGTGTTGACGGCCTCTTCCATCGGGTCGATCTGGGCCGTGGCGAAGCCGCCCAGGCTCATGCTGACGACGTCGGCGCCCTGGTCGACGGCCCACTGCATGCCCTCGATGATCCCGGACTCGAAGCCGGAGCCGAAGTCGTCCAGGACCTTGCCGTTGATCAGCTGGGCGCCCGGCGCGACGCCGGTGTAGGTGCCCTCGGAGTGCGCGCCGGTGCCCGTGGCCGTGGAGGCGACGTGGGTGCCGTGGCCGTCGCGGTCCTCGGCGTCGGGCGACTCGGAGAAGTTCTGCTCGGCGACGATCTTCCCCGCGAGGTCCGGGTGTTCGTCGCTGATGCCGGTGTCCAGGACGGCGACGGTGGTGCCGGTCCCGTCGTACCCGGCCTCCCAGGCGGTGGGAGCGCCGATCTGGGGAACGCTCTCGGCCAGCGACTTCTCCACGATGCCGTCGAGCGCGACGGTGGCGACGCCGGGGGCCGCGGCGAGGGTGCTGTCGCCCTCGGCGGGGTCGGTCAGCGCCGACCAGAGCGCGGGGATCTCCTCGCCCGCGACCGTCAGGGCGTCGGCGTCGATGGCGTCGAGGAACGTGCCCTGGGCCGCGGTGTCCGCGAGGGCGCGCGGCCGGTCCTCCTCGTAGCCGACGATGAGCGGCAGCCCCTGGGCGTGGCGGTACTGCGGCCGGCTGAGCTCGGTGACGTCGAACAGGCGGCGGTCGAGCGTGCCCTCCTGGAGGAGGGGGACCACGTCGGCCGGGATCACGTGGGTGTGTTCGCCGTCCTTCGAGGTCAGCACGCGGACCGGCACGGACGCGCGTCCCTCCGCGCGGATCAGGCCCGTCGGCTCGCCCTGGGCGTCGAGGACCACCTGGTCGCCGGTGATCAGGGTGACGCGCAGCGCCTCCTGGCCGGTGCCGGTGCCGTCGGGGGCGCTGTTCCGGTCGGCCTGGGCGGTGGCCGGGCCGGTGGACCCCGCGATGAGCGCGGCGGCGACGGCCGTGGCCGCCACCGCCGTCGTCGCGCGGGTTCTGCCTATGCGAGGCGTGCGTATTTTTCTTGGTTTTTTCGTCAACTGTCCCCCTGGTGACAGGTTTTGGGAGGGGGAGTCGTCCACTCCCCACGGGAATCCTGTCCGATATCCGAGATCCGGACGCCGTTGCGCGGCGGGGGGTGGGTGAGGGATTTGTGAACTCGTGGGATTTCTCGGGAGGCTCTCTGCTCATCAGGGAAAGGGCGGCGGCCTCTCAGGGAAGGGCGAGACGCAACAGCAGACAGCTCAGCGCGGCGACACAGCCCGCCGCCGGGATGGTCACGCACCAGCCCACCACGATGTTCTTGGCGACGCCCCATCGCACGGCGCTCAGCCGCCGGGTGGCGCCCGAGCCCATGATCGCGGCGGTGATCACATGCGTGGTGGAAATGGGCGCGTTGAAAAAGTACGAGGCGGCGTAGAGCACGGAGGAGGCCGTCGACTCCGCGGCGAATCCGCGCGGTGGGTCGAGTTCGATGATCCGGCGCCCCAGTGTCCGCATGATGCGCCAGCCTCCCGCGTAGGTGCCGAGCGAGAGCATCACGGCGCAGGAGATCCTGACCCAGACGGGAATGCCGTCGTCCTCGTCCGCCACCTCGGCGATGACCAGGGCCATCGTCACCACGCCCATGGTCTTCTGCGCGTCCTGGAGCCCGTGCCCCAGCGCCATGCCCGCGGCCGAGACCGTCTGCGCCATGCGGAAGCCGCGCTGGGCGCGCTGCGGGTTGGCCCGGCGGAACAGCCACAGGATGGCGACCATCACCAGGTAGCCGAGCAGCAGCCCGATGACGGGGGAGATCAGCATCGGCAGGACGACCTTGGTCAGCACGCCCGTCCCGTGCACGGTCGAGGCCCCGGCGAGCGCGGCGCCGACCAGGCCGCCGACCAGCGCGTTCGAGGAGGACGACGGCAGGCCGTACCACCAGGCCACCAGGTTCCAGGTGATGGCGCCGACGAGGGCGGAGAAGAGGATGATCAGGCCGTCCCCGCCGGTCGGCGCGTCGATCAGCCCCTCGGCGACGGTCTCGGCGACCCCCTGCCCGAGGAACGCGCCGGCCAGGTTCATGAACGCGGCCATGGCGACCGCGATCCTGGGCGTCAGCGCCCGGGTGGAGATCGACGTGGCGATGGCGTTGGCCGCGTCGTGGAACCCGTTGGTGTAGGTGAAGAAGAACGCCGCGCCGACGACGACGATCAGGGCGAGGGTCTCCACGGTGGGCTCAGGACTCCTTGACCACGATCGTCTCCACCGTGTTGGCGACGGACTCGAAGGCGTCGGCCGCCTCCTCCAGCACATCCACGATCTGCTTGAGCTTCATGACCTCGATAGCCTCATAGCGGCCGTTGAACAGGTGGGCCAGCAGCTTGCGGTGGATCTGGTCCGCCTGGTTCTCCAGGCGGTTCACCTCGATCCAGTACTCGTCGAGATTCCGCATCGTCCGCAGGCGCGGCATGGCCTCGGCGGTGAGTTCGGCGGCCCGGAAAAGGACTTCGATCTGCTGGTCGACGCCCTTGGGCAACTCGTCGATCTCATAGAGGACGACGAGATCGACAGCCTCCTCCATGAAATCCATGACGTCATCGAGCCGCGAGGCGAGGCGGTAGATGTCCTCGCGGTCGAAGGGGGTGATGAACGACGAGTTCAGCTGGTGGAAGATGGCGTGGGTCGCGTCGTCCCCGGCGTGCTCGGCGGCCCGCATCCGCTCGGCGATGTCCACGCGCGTAGCGGGGTCCGCCCCCAGGATCTCCATCAGCAGCTTCGAGCCGCTGAGAACGTTGTCGGCAGCGGTCGCGAACAGCTCGTAGAAACTGGTCTCCCTGGGCGTCAGGCGAAAGCGCACTGCAATTCCTCTGCCGTTCATCATGCGAGTGTCCCCGCTGATGCTAAGGGCAGAATCCGGCCAGGGCTAACCCTTCTGCCGGGCCAGGGCGCGGAGGGCCGTCGTATCGTTACCGATTCCCGTTGTACGGGCCGTAGGGGCCGTCGCTGCTGCTCCGGCCGCCGCGCCCCCGGCCGCCGCCCGTCACGGACTGGAGCGCGGGGCGCACGTCCACGAGGTAGACGACGGTGGCGATGGTCCCGGCGAGCACCAGCAGCAGCCACGGGATGAGCAGCTGCACGGCCACCGTGATGCCGAGGAGCACGAGCCAGAACGGCTTGGTCTGCTTGTCCGCGGCACGGAAGGCGTCCTCGCGCTGGAGTGCCGCGTTCACCAGGGCGAAGATGCTCAGGATCAGCACCCCGAGGAAGATGAAGCTCACAATGGAGCTGAAGCCTTGCAGCAGCATGCTGTCCACACTCCGTCCGTACGCCTGAGTCTCTCTCAACGCTACCGGCCGGGAGCCGGAGCGCGTAATGCTCTCGGCACCGGCCGGTGACGCGGATCAGTTCTGCGGGGGCATCTTCTTCGGCGCACCCTTGCGCGGGGCGGTCCTGCGCGCCTTCGGCCTGGCCGCGGGGGCGGGCTCGGTGACCGGCTCGGCGGTGGCCTCGGCGGTCGGCTCGGTGACGGGCTCGGTCACCGGCGGCTGCTCGGCGCGCTCCACGGTCACCTCGGTCTCCGCCTCGGCGTCGCCCTCGGTGCGCCGGCGCTCCACGACCGTCTTGCCGCGCTCGGCGAGCCCGTCGTAGGTCTCGCGCGCCCGCACGGCGTACTCCAGCGCCATGCCGACGCCCTGGAGCGCCACGTGCTGGGCCCGCTCGCGCAGCTTCGGCAGCCGCTCGGGCGCCTCGGCGCGCAGCCGGTCGAACGTCGCGGGCAGCTCCCGCAGCTTCTGCGCGGCGAGGTCGGCGGTGCCGGCCGCCACATAGAGCGGCGTGGAGGTCGTCAGGGTCTTGCGGAGGTCTTCGGTCAGGGCCATCAGGGGTTCTCCTTGCGGAACGACTCGTAGATCTGGAGCAGCGCCTGCTTCTGCTGCTCGGAGAGGCCCGGGTCGGCGAGAACCGCCTCCCGCACCCCTGGGGGCTGCCCGGCACCGGCTTCCTGCGCACGCTCGTCCAGGATCCCGGCCTGCACGTACAGCGTCTCCGCGGAGATCCTCAGCCCCTTGGCGATCTGCTGGAGGATCTCGGCACTCGGCTTGCGCAGCCCGCGCTCGATCTGGCTGAGATACGGATTGGACACCCCGGCGGCGTCGGCGAGCTGCCGCAGCGACAGCTTGGCCTGACGGCGCTGCTCCCGCAGGAACTCGCCGAGATTGCCGACACCGAGCGAAGCCATGCCCCCAGGGTGCCCCACCTTGCTAGCTATTGCAAGCGACCGCTTGCTCAAGCCCGCACACCCCGCCGCCGGGCCCACTGAGGCTGAGCATGATAGATGTCGCTTTTGCACGACAACTGTCGCCATCCGAGTCCAGTCGGAAATCGCCGGGCGGTTTCGGGCTGCGGCGTAGATTGGCGCTGTGCCCGATTTTGCGCATGACGAGGCCACGGCCCGGCGTGCTCTCGACGTCATCGACCAGTTGCTGGCCGCCCGCGACAGGATCGCCTCCGGAGTGGGCGGCATCGGCTTCCTCCGCGAACACGAGGCAGTGGCACCAGTCGCGTGGAGCTGGTGGATGCTGATTTCGGACTCCGCCCGCGTGGTGGCGGAGGCGGCCAAGAACGGCAACGGGTTCGTCGTCGCACCGGTGATGCGGAACCTGATGACGCACACTGTGGCGATGGCCTGGCTCGTCGACGGCGGCGGCGCCGCAGTGAAGGCCGTCGACGCCTATAGCGACGACCAGCTCCTCAAGCTGATCACCAACGCGAAGCGGGCTGGGTGGGATGTCGAGGGAGACGAGGTCGAGGCAAAGGTCCGTGCCGCTGTCGACGCACGCACCGCCTCCTCAGACCTTGAGGTCGTCCGGCTTACGAACGAGATCCGGAACACTCCGATCTGATGGCGGCGTTCGGGGAGCAGGAAGGCTATCTGCCCTACCGGCACCTCAGTTCCTACTCCCACACCACACGAGAGACGGCGCAGCTGTATGTCCGTCCCACGCGGGCCGGCGGCTGGGAACTGCGCAACAAGCCTAGGGAGAGTGGCCTGAACGACGTCATTTGGACGGCCGTGTGCCTGATCCAGGCCGGCCGGATACTCGACTCCATCCTCAGCGAGCAGTTGCTGACCGCGGAGCTTGACCAAGCCACCGTGCACCTCGGTGTCTCTGGGGACATCGTCCCCCGGCGTCACCTTCGCCGGGGCGCTGCCAATTGACCTGGGCAACGCCCAGCTTCGGCGAGTAGGAGCCGATCCCGTCGCTACGGCGGGATAGCGCCATATCGGGGCACGCCTATGGACGCCACCTCACCAGCAGGTCCTCCAGGTCGGACTCGCAACCCGGCCCAGCGGCCGCAGCAGCCGCATCGCCCTGTCCAGCTGGAGCTTCGAACGTGGCAGCAAGTGCAGCCCGGCCCGGGTGCAGTCGACGCCGAATCGGCGGCCCACAATCTCGGCGATCCGGCCAGCGTCCAGCACTGATCGAGCCAGCCAAACGCGGCCGGACCGGCCTGATCGAATCCGACCTCCAATCCCCCTAACCCCAGCCCGTAGAGACCTCTAGTGTCCTGCGCCTGAAATCCTGGCTCTAAGTTGTTAGGGTTGTGGGATGTCGTTTTCGGGGCGGTCTGCCGGTGAGTTCGTGTTGAGTCCGGACGAGCGTGACCAGTTGGTTCGCTGGTCGCAGGGTTCGTCGAGGTTGGCTGTGCGGGCGCGGATCGTGTTGCGGTGTGCGGAGCCGGGTGTGGTGTATGCGCGGGTTGCCGCTGATCTGGGCGTGTCGGCGATGACGGTGGGCAAGTGGCGCCGGCGATTCGCGGACTTGCGGGTGGAGGGTCTGGTGGACGCCGGGCGGCCGGGACGTCCGAAGGCCGGTTTGGTCCTGACCGACATCGAACGGGAACAGCTGACGCGTTGGGTGCGCCGGGCGAAGACCTCACAGGCCCTGGCGCTGCGGTCGCGGATCGTGCTGGCGTGCGCCGAGGACACGTCGAACAAGCGCGTCGCCGCGACCTTGGGAACGTCGGTGTCCACGGTGAGTCGCTGGCGGCGCCGGTTCGTGGAGTCACGGCTGGA
>NZ_LAVK01000095.1 GCF_001083795.1 Streptomyces sp. SBT349 | reverse complement strand
GCTCCCCGGTGATCACGCCGCCACCCCCTCAGCCGCCCCACCCGAGGTCGACGCCCGGCGCATGCGCGCTCACACCTCCAGCACCGGCACCTGGTGCTCGGCGGCCAGGGCGGCGCCCCCGAACGACGCCGACTGGGCGCGGCCCTCGCGGAGCCAGGAGCGCAGGTCCTCGATGATCTCGCGCTGCGACGTGCTCAGCGGAACGGTCGCCGCGACGGCGCGGACGATGTCGGCCGTCGTCACGTCCCGTTCCTCCGAGAACGCCTCGTACATCGCGTCCACGACCACCTGTTCCAGCTCGGCGCCCACGAACCCGTCGCTGTCACGGGCGAGTTGGGTGATGTCGAACGCCCCGGGGTCGCGGCGCCGCTTCCGCAGGTGGACGGTGATGATCTCGCGGCGCTCCTCCTCGGTGGGCAGGTCGAGGAAGAACACCTCGTCGAACCGGCCCCGCCGCAGCGTCTCGGGGGGCAGCGCGCTGATGTCGTTGGCCGTGGCCACCACGAAGACCGGGGCCTTCTTCTCCTGCATCCACGTCAGGACGCTGCCGAACACCCGTTGCGAGGTGCCGCCGTCGTGGCCGCCCGACGCGAGCGCCTTCTCCATCTCGTCGATCCACAGCACGCACGGGGACACGGTCTCGGCGAGCCGCAGCGCGCGCCGGACGCGTTCCTCGGACTCGCCGACCAGCGAGCCGAACAGCGCGCCCACGTCCAGGCGCAGCAGCGGCAGCCGCCACAGCCCGCCGATCATCTTCGCGGTCAGGCTCTTGCCGGTGCCCGGGATGCCGATCAGCGCGATGCCCTTGGGCGCGGGCAGCCCGAACTCCCGCGCCTCCTCGCCGAACGCGCGCTCCCGCAGCCGGAGCCACTGCTTGAGGACCTCAAGCCCGCCCAGGTCGTCGGGGCTCTCCTCGGCGCTGTAGAACTCCAGCGCCTCGTTCTCCCTGATCACGGCCTTCTTCTCCGCCACCACCGCGTCGATGTCCCGGTCGTCGAGCACGTCGTCGCGCACGATGGCCTTGGCGAACGCGCGCCGCGCCTGCGCCGCCGTCAGGCCGAGCGCGGCCTGCGCGAGGCGGCTGCGGCCGGCGGGCGTCAGCGTGGACTTGACGCCCTGGGTGCCGTCGATGAGGTCGTCCAACGCCCCCCGCAGCGCGTCCTCCTGGGGCAGCGGCATCTCCACCACCACGGCGTCGTCGCCGAGTTCGACGGGAACGGTGCGGACCGGCGTGGTCACGATCAGGGAGGCGCCGGTGTAGACGAGGCGGTGCGCGAGGTTCCGCAGGCGGCGCCTGACCACCGGGTCGCGCTCCCAGAAGGCGTGGAAGTCCTTGAGCACGTAGAGGTCGCGGCGCCCCGGCTCCTTGAGGGCGAGCTCCTGGATCTTCGCCAGCACGTCCGGCGGTGAGGCCGCCTTCGGCAGCGACCGCCCGGCCGCCGATTCGAGGCCGTCCGCGATGTCCCAGGTGACCAGGTCGGAGGCGGGGTCGCGGTCGCGGCGCACGCGGTTGAGCGCGTCGAGCGCGCGCTGCTCCTCGACCGTGACCAGCACGATCAACGCCACCCGGGCGCGCAGGTACAGGCGGATCTCGTCGTGGATGTCGGGCGTGCTCACGCGAACTTCTCCTCGTGCATGCCGGTGAAGGTGAGGGTGGCGTCGGCGCCGATGACGATCTCCAGCTCCGGAACGGCGTCGAGGTCGGCCGCCGGGTAACGCCCGGTGCGGTCCCAGTGCTCCTTGTTGGCGGAGCCCTTGAGGCCCCGGGCGAGGCGCAACCCGGCGTTGTAACGGCCCGCGATCACCAGGTCGGCGTGGGCCACGGCCGCCGTGCGCGCCGGGTCGGCCTCGATCTCGCGGCGGGTGAAGCCGGTCAGCACGATCACCCCCAGGCCGCTGCCGGCGGTGATCTCCGCGCAGAACGCGGCGACGGCGGCGGGCTGTTCGAGCGGTTCGCCGCCGGTGAGCGTCACCCCGTCGAGGTGCGCGGCCTCGGCCAGCACCGCCTCGGTCACCTCGCCCACCGTGCGGAACGGGCTTCCGCCGCCGGTCTCCGGACGCGCGCCCGCGTGCGTCTCCGGGTTGAAGCAGCCGGGGCACGCCAGCGTGCACCCCTGGCTCCACACGACGTACCGCGCGCCGGGGCCGTTCGCGAGGCTGCGGGGCAGGACGGCGTGCAGCCGCCAGGGCGTGGCGAGGCCGCTCACCCCTGCCACAGCCGGTCCCGCTCGTCCTCTTCGCCCTGCTGGTACGCCTCGTCCGTCAGCTCGTGGTGCTCGACGGCGCCGCCGAGCAGCCGCACCAGGGGATCGGTGTCCTCCACACAGTGCGGCCCGGCGACACCCTGGACCCGCATCTCCACGGTGCCGTCCGGCGCGATGACGATCTCGACGCTCTCCTCGGCCATTCCCCCGCCCTCCGTCGGTGAAAGCAGACGCCCGGGGACAGCCTGCCACTCCCTCGGGGGAGGGGTCCCCGGCCCGGCCTGGTTTCACCGGCACTTCACAAGGGTCATCGCAGGCAATTGCATGCATAAGCAAGAAATGCATACGCATGTACCATGGAGGGTCGGCCGGGACATGGAGGTGAGGCATGGCACACGGCGACAGCGAACGCTGGGCCCTCCTGGTGACGCTGCACGGCCGCGTCGAACAGCACCTGGCCGAGGTGCTGCACCGCCGCTGCTCGCTCGGCCTCTCGGAGTTCCGCGCGCTGTGCGACCTGGCCGAGACGCCCGAGGGCGAGATGCGGATGCAGGATCTCGCCGACGCGATCGGCCTGAACCAGAGCTCCGTCTCGCGGCTGGCCGGTCGCCTCGAACGGGCCGAGCTGGCGGAGCGCTTCCACTGCACCGGGGACAGGCGCGGGGTGTTCCTGGGGATCACCGACGCCGGACGCGAACGCCAGTCGCGGGCCCTCCCGATCTACGAGGCCGCGCTGGGCGAGGCCCTGGACGAGGCCGCAGCCTCCTCCGACGCGGAGCTGGCCCGGCTGTCCAAGCGGCTCCGCCCGCGGGACTGACCCCCGCCGACGCATCACCTTCGCCCCGGACCCCCTCCATTTGCATGTACGTGCAATTATTGTAGGTACATGCAACATCGGCGAAGGAGAACCGTGAACTCCCCTCTGCTCCAGCCCTACCGCGGCGCCGCCCTCCAGCTGCCCAACCGGGCTGCCATGGCTCCGATGACCCGCTCCCGCGCCGACGACGCCACCGGCGTTCCCGTGCCGATCATGGCCGAGTACTACGCCCAGCGCGCCTCGGCGGGACTCATCGTCAGCGAGGGCGTCTGGCCGCACCGCCTCGGCAAGGGCGGACCCGGCGTTCCCGGGCTGACCGACCGGGCGCAGGTCGAGGGCTGGCGCGGGGTGACGCGGGCCGTGCACGCGGCGGGCGGGCGCGTCTTCGCCCAGCTGTGGCACGTGGGCCGCGTCTGCCACCCGGACATACTCGGCGGGGAGCGGCCGGTCGCCCCCTCGGCCACGGCGATCTCGCACGGCCGGATCCACACCGCCTCCGGCCCCAAGGACTACGCCGTCCCGCGCGCCATGTCGGCGGCCGAGGTCGCCGAGGCCGTCGAGTCCCACGCCACGGCCGCCCGCCACGCCATCGAGGCGGGCTTCGACGGCGTCGAGATCAACGGCGCCTACGGCTACCTCGTCGCGCAGTTCCTGTCCGACAGCGCCAACCTCCGCACCGACGCCTACGCCGACCACGTCCGCTTCGCGATCGAGGTGGTCGAGGCGGTCGCCGCCGCGATCGGAGCGGAGCGGACCGGGCTGCGCGTCTCCCCCGGCAACGCGCAGCTCGACATCGTCGAGTCCGATCCGGCAACGCGCTACCGCCGGCTGCTGGGCGCGCTGAACGGCATGGGGCTGGCGTACCTGCACGTGGTGGAGTCCGGGACGTACGCGGCCCTTGAGGACCTGCGGCCCCGGTGGCAGGGCACCCTGGTGGCCACCTACGACGGGCCCGAGCCGGGCGACCGCGAGACGGCGGAGAAGGCGCTGCGCACCGGCCTCGCCGACGTCTACGCGTTCGGACGCCTCTTCCTGGCCAACCCGGACCTGCCACAACGCATCGCCGCCGACGCGCCGCTCAACGTGCCGCGTGGCAGCGGCCTTTACGGGGGTGGCGCGGAAGGGTACCTGGACTACCCCCGCCTGGGCGGGTAGCCGTCAGCCCAGCTCCCCCCGGCGCAACGCACCGGTGAACGCCCGCCAGCCAGCGGCCGAGTTGACCACCACAGGCCCGTCCGCGACCTTGCTGTCACGGACCGGCACCACCCCGGCGACGCCGTCGGCCACCTCGACACACTCGCCGCCCTCACCGCTGGACCGGCTCGACGTGCGCCACACCAGTTCCCTCACCAGGAGTCCTCCGTTTGTCGCTTAACGGAGTTCTCCCCGCCGCAAGGCACCGGTGAACGCTCCCCAGCCAGCAGCAGAGTTGACCACCACGGGTCCGCCCACGACCTTGCTGTCACGGACGGGCACCAGACCCGGAACGCCGTCGGCCACCTCGACGCACTCTCCGCCTTCCTCACTGGATCGGCTCGACCTGCGCCACACGGCCGCCGACAGCACGTCACGTTTCGTCACTCGGATACCTCTCTGCGATCTTCGTGATAAGCATGGAGGACTCCCGTGGACTCAGAGACTCCGCCCGGAGCCGATCATACTGCCGGGTCAGGTAGCGAACTCGGCCTTGCTCGTCCTGCATTTGGCCGCCCATGGAGGTGTCTGCGTAGGCGATAGAAGGCCGGTCCTCGAAGTGCAGCAGGATGAACGGGTTGTTGATCGGCAGTGCTCCTGCGGCGAACGGAAACACCTGGACCGTGACGTTGTGCAGTTGCGGAGCGGCGAGGTACAGGAGTTGCTCGCGCATGATGCCGGGGCCCCCGATCTGCATCGTGAGCGCGGATTCGTGCAGCACCACCCACAACGAGGGCGGCGCCTTCTGGGTCAGAATCTTCTGACGCTTGAGCCTCCCCGTGAGGATCTGCTGGATCCGCTCCTCTGACTCGGACGAGGAAGCCGCCTCAATAATCGCCCGCGCATATCGCTCCGTCTGGAAAATCCCGGGCACGAGGAGCAGCGAGAAGTGCACGATCTCAGTTGCACTCGGTTCCATCTTCGCGAAGGGCGCGAACCACGAGGGGTGTGACCGCTTGATGACCCGCTCTCTCAGTCGCACGAAGAGGCCGGGCGTTCCGAGCGTGACGTCGGCCTTGCGTGCGAACTCCTCGGAGGGGATCAGCACGCCCGCCTCGACCTTGCTGACATAAGCCTGAGTGTAACCCGTCCCGGTCCCGAGCTGGGATTGCGTGAGCTTCCGGTTCCCTCGCGCCTCACGGACCTCACGACCGAGGAATTCAAGATCGTTCATGTCGCCCTGAGGCAACTCCACAGCCACCATGGCTGACCTCCCCTTTCAGCTGCTGGCGAGCGCGCGTTCGATCAACTCACCCATGACCAGCGCTCGTTCATGCCCTCCGACCCTGCCCTGCCTGTGGTGAGCTATGCGCCCACAAAGCCATTTCGACACGTAAGAAGGAATTACCGTGTCCCTAACCTCACCTGCACGTCAGGAAGCGGCCCGCGCCGTGAATGCATTGCGTGACGCACTGGCCAAGCACGGCATTGTTCTTCCCTCGCTCGACATCGACGACTTCTCGCTCAGCGGCGTCACCGCCCTGCCGCCCCTGGTCGAACTCGGCCGCTGCAACCTGGATACCGCCCACAAGCTCGCCGAGGCGCTGGAGGCCGTCCATGGATGACAACGAACGGCCCGAATACCTCGACCGGCCCGTTCGCGCCCTTCGCCGGTGCGGCTGCGGCGAGTTGGTGGTCTCCGGCGAGGATCACACGTGCCCTCCCAAGGAGCCGGTCCAGCCGGAGCCCGGCACGTGGGTCGTCTCGTGATCCCGGCCACCGGCCGCGCGGGCGTGCTGGTCTCGGTCGAGATCGACGCGGGATCGGTCCGGCGCGGTGACCAAGTGATGATCGGAGGCTGGCCGTTCACCGTGCGGGACATCGTCGCCCTGCCCCACGGCCGCAAGCGGCTCGACTTCGGCGACGGCGAGAGCCTGATCATGGGGCGCAGGACGGTCCTGTGGGCCGCCCGCCTGCGCAACCCCAGAATCCGTTGATCACAGAGCCCACGGAGACGCGTACTGCGGCATGCGTGCTGCATGTCCAGCACCACACGCATCACCGTCACTCTCCCTTCGGAGCAGGTCAGCGAGCTGAAGAGACTCACTGACAATGTCTCCGGATGTGTCGCGGGCGCCGTGGCCCGGCAAATGCGGCACGTGCTCCTCGGGGACGATCTGCGGCAGTACCAGGAGCAAGAGGGGCAGTTCTCCGACGAGGAGCTGGCCGAGGCGCGTGCCAGGAACTCCGCAGCCACGGCCATCACCTCGGAGGAGGACGCGGCGTGACACCTCAGGCAGTCGGGGAGCGCGGGTTCACCCGGCCCGGCATCAAAGCTGTTGCTGCTCCACGCCGGGCGGCAGCAGACACGGCGTACTGACGATGAGCAACAGCTGATCCTCACCGTTGTCCTCGGCGGTGACCGACTGATGATCCTCGGGGTGCCGGGCGCCCACCACATTCGCGGGACTCAGCGAAGGGTCCGAGCGGTAGCCCTCGATCTCCAGCCCTTGTTCCACCAGGGCGTCCCTGATGTCGCGTACGGCCGCCGCCCGCCGCTCCGGCGCGATGTCCGCCCGCACGGAGTACCGCAGGTTGAAACGGCCGTCATCCGCCATCTCGTCGTTCCTGCCCACACAGTCGGAGAAGTTGATACGCACCGTCTCCGGATCAACCTCCGCCTCAGCCGTCCGGGCCATGGACCCGATCCAGTGGACGGCCCACTCCTGCGCATCCGTTCTACTCATGCGCGGAAGCGGATCATTGATCCCATCGTCGCCGCTGCCGCCGAACACACAACCTCCAAGCAGCACCGCACTGACCACGATGACAATCGCCCTGTGCGGCTTCACAGTCGCGCCACCCCTCACTGTCCCATCGCCCCGTTGAGCGGATCAACTCCGGCGATGATGGCCCCCATGTTCTCCAGTGACCTGCTGTTCGCATCCCAGTAGCCGCTGTGTCCCGAGGTGTCCACGTACATCTCTCGCGCACCGAATCCCTCGTCCTGTGGCGCGGCGCCGAGGGTGAGGCCGGAGAGGTGGTTGGCGACGAGATCGTCGGCGGCGGCCCCGACCCACAGCCGGTCCGGCGAGATGTGAAGGTCTTCCGCCCGGTCCACGGTCAGTCCTGGGCTGCCGAGCACCACGATGTCGTCGGCCGCCAGGCCGTCTCCGCCCGCGTCGGCCGCGCCGACCGTGGTGGAACCGTAGCTGTGCCCGACCACGGTGAGATGGCCGTCGGTCCCGTCGTGGGCCGCGCGCAGGCCCGACGTGAAATCGCGGAGATCCTCGGCTCCTTCGTCGGCCCGTTCCCTGGTGAGGACGCTGTCCGACAGCTCTGGCGCGTCGTAGCCGAGCCAGGAGATCACCGCCACGTCGCCTCTGTCGCGATCCAGAGCAGCCTCCTGCATGATCCCTATCCGTTCGATCTGACCGCCCATCTGGCCGAGGGCCGTCCCCGTACCGGGTACCAGCACGGCGGTGTTCGCGGCGGTGTCCGGATTCCCCTGGGACACGATGGCTCTGCCCTCCTGTTCGGTGTCGAAGCCGAGGAGATACAGACGCTCGTGTTCCGGGGCGTTGGCACGTTCGGCCAACGCAGCGTCAAGCTGTGTCAGCCCCGTGAAGATGATCTCGTCCTGTATCCCGAGGGAACGCTCGTTCATCCGGTACTCGTCCAACTGAGCCTGCAACGCCGCACGGTTGGCCTGGTCGCGCGTCTCGGCGGGCAAGCCGTCCAGCGCACCGATCTCCGCCGGATAGGAGGCGAGCAGAAGGTCCTGGTCCATGTCGCTGAGCCCGGACCACCAACGGGCCGCCCGCTCAGGCGATGCGTCGGCCGGAATGTCCTGTGCGGCAACGCCGATACCGTGCGCCTCGGCGATGCGTTCCGCGCTCTCCTGAGCGCTCTGGGCTCCGTACTCCTTGTCGAGCGTGAACCAGTCGAGCTCGCGCAGCGCCCGCCACCCCGCTCCACTGGCCTCTTTCGCCTCCTCGATGGCCGCCGCGATCCTCGCCCGGAAGCCCCCTAATTCGTTCGCTTCCCGCAGGGCCGCATCCGCGGGCGGGACATCGTCGTACGCCGCAAACGTTGCCTTCGGCTCGACCCAGCCGCTCTCGCTGACCCGGTAGCCGGCAGCCTCCGCATCCACGACCGCGTTCCGCAGCCTCTGCTGGGCCGCCTGCATCGTGGCTCTGACGTGGTCCATCACGGCCGCGATGAGCAGAACGTCGCGATACGCGGTGGTCAGGATGCTCTGCGTCACCTCCATGGCCCGAAGCCCGGCACGCGCCGCTTCACCCTCCCAGCCCGCCTGAACCAGCGGGGCGGACACCCTGGCCAGAGATGTGTCCCGGGCCTCCTCGCATGCCTCTGCCAGCCTCCGCCACGCGGAGACAGCCGCTCCCAGGGGATAGAAGTCCTGGTCGAGGAGATCGCGATACTGCTCGGGCATCAGACAGTGCCCCAGCCACGGAACTGGTCGCGGATCTCCTCGTCGAGGCTGGTCGTCCCGGCCACCACCATCCGTAATCCGGCGGCATGTTCGGTCAGCCGGTCGGCCAGATCAGCCAGGGCCCCTCCCCAGCCGGTGCCGCTCTCCGCGAGTTGCGCACTCACCGACCAGCTTCCCAAGGACGCGGCAGCACCCGCGATCTCCGTGACGGCCCGGTCCAGAACCGGCCGGAGATCCTCCTCCGCCGCCTCGGCCGCTGCCGCCGAGGCGTGCAGCTCCGCGGGCGGAACGCTCAGATCCGGAGCGACGCCGGAACGGCCACCACCGCCGCCCCTCTGCCCGCTCGGCCCCGTTCCCTCGCTCTCCGCCCGGGCCGCGGCCTGCGCCGCGGCCCATTCCTCGTCCCACCCCAACGCCATTGCCCCTCCGTCAATGCGTGGCGAGCCATGTACGCCCCGTGTTCCCGGCCGACCCTAGCGCAGGACCACACGCGGCGCCTGGCGTCCGCTCACGTCCGGGTGGACGGGCCGTGGCGGTCGGAGGGGTGGAGCACGCGGTAGCGCAGGTGGGTGGCGTTCGGGCTGTCGATCACCTGGACGCGTTCGAGCCGGAACGCGCCGCCCAGGTGCTCGAACAGCCGGGTGCCGCTGCCCAGCAGGACCGGGGCCAGGTGGATCTGGATCTGGTCCATGAGGCCCGCGGCGAGGCACTGCTGAGCCGCGCCGGCGCCGTGCACGCCGACCGCCTTGTCACCGGCCGCGGCCTTCGCGCGTTCCACCGCGCCGTGGATGCCGTCGGTGACGAAGGTGAAGACCGACGGCGCCCGGACCGTCTCCGGGGCCGGTGGGGTGTGGGTGAGCACGAAGCACGGCGCCGGGCCGGCCGGGCCACCCTCGCCCCACCCTCCGTCGCCCTCGGCCAGGTCGTAGGAGCGCCGGCCCATCAGGATCGAGCCCACGCCCCCGCCCATCTCGGCGAGCAACTCGGCGTCGAGCGGGTCCGGTTCGTTCAGCCACTGGTGCAGGACCTCGCCGCCCTCGCCCAGTTGGTGCTCGCGCGTGACGTTCGGCCCGGTGACGAACCCGTCCAGCGACATCGAGATCCCCGAAATGACCAGGCCCATGGCGTTCCCCTCTCCGGTGGTCGCCGCTCGCGCGGCTGGGTCGCCAGCTTGGCGGACCGCGGGTGGCAGAGTGGTGTCACTCCGGTGAAACCGGCGCCGACCAGCGAAGGGGTGCGATCCGCGTGCTGACCGTCGAACTCCTCGGGCCTCTGCGCGTGTTCGTGGCCGGGCGGCCGGTCGAGCTTCCGGCCGGGCGGCTGCGCGCGCTGCTGGCCGCGCTGGCGATGTCGGCGGGCCGCACCGTCCCGACGGACCGGCTGGCGACCGCGGTCTGGGGACCGGAGGGGCGCGGCGACGCGCGGGCCAACGTCCGTACGAACGTCAAGCGGCTGCGCCGCGCCCTCGGGACCGACGACGGGGAGCTGATCGCGGCCAGGCCCGGCGGCTACCTGCTGGTCGCCGAGCCGGACCACGTGGACGCGCTCCGCTTCCGGCGCCTGCTCGACGAGGCGGCGGCGCCGGACCCGGCGGCGGAACGTTCCGCGCTGGCCGCCGCGTTGGCGCTGTGGCGCGGCACGCCCTTCGACGGGGTCCGGTCCGACTGGCTGGAGCGGTGCGTGGCCCCGGCACTTGAGGAGCGCTTCCTGACCGCGTGGGAACGGCGGGCCGACCTGGGCCTCGCCGCGGTATCGCGCCGCGGCCCGGCGGAGCCGGTGGCGCGGGCCGAGTTGGCCGAACTCGCCGAGTTGGCCGAGCTCGCCGAACGGTATCCGCTGCGGGAATCCCTCTGGGTGAGGCTGCTCCGGGCCCTGGAATCGGCCGGCCGCCCCGCCGAGGCGCTGGAACGGTACGAGGCCGTCCGGCGCCGCCTCGCCGAGGAACTCGGCGTGGACCCCAGCCGCGAGCTGCGGCAGGTCCACGCCGACCTGCTGGCCGGCGGCGCTCCGCCCCGCGGACGCGCGGTGCCCCGGCAGTTGCCCGCCTCCGTCGACGGATTCGCCGGTCGGGACGCCGAGTTGGCGGCGCTGGACGCGCTGCTCGGGCCGGTGGAGGAGACGAGGTCCCCCTCGCCGCGATCGCCGCGGTCGCCGCTCGTGGCGGTGATCGCCGGAACGGCCGGTGTCGGGAAGACCACGCTCGCCGTGCGCTGGGCCCACCGGGTCGCCGAGCGCTTCCCGGACGGCCAGCTCTCCATCGACCTGCGCGGATACGACGCGTCCGGGGAGGCCGTGGAACCGGCCGCGGCCCTCCGCGAGTTCCTCGACGCGCTCCAGGTGCCGCCGCACCGCGTCCCGGACGGCCGCGCCGCGCAGGCCGGGCTCTACCGCAGCCTGCTGGCCGGGCGGCGCGTGCTCGTTCTGCTGGACAACGCCCGCGACGCCGACCAGGTGGCCCCGCTGCTGCCGGGGGCGCCCGGCTGCCTGGTGGTGGTCACCAGCCGGGACCACCTCGCCGGGCTGGTCATGACGTACGGCGCGCATCCCCTGGCCCTCGACGTGCTGCCGCCGCGGGAGGCCAGGCGGTTCCTGGCCCGCCGGCTCGGCCCCGACCGGATCGCCGCCGAGCCCGCCGCCGCCGACGAGATCGTCCGCCGCTGCGCCGGGCTGCCCCTGGGGCTGGCGATCATCGCCGCCCGCGCCGCGATCCACCCGGCGCACCCGCTCGGCGCGCTCGCCGGCGAACTCCGGGAGGGCCTCGGCGCGTTGGACCCCGCCGTCGACGTGCGGGCGATCTTCTCGTGGTCGTACCGGGCGCTCGGGAACGACGCGGCGCGGCTGTTCCGGCTGGTCGCCGGGGAGCGACCCGGCCCCGACAGCACCGTCGCCGCCGCGGCCAGCCTGGCGGGCGTCCCGGTCGCGCGCATACGGGCGCCGCTGGCCGAACTGACCCGCGCCAGCCTGCTCACCGAGCACGCCCCGGGCCGCTACGCGTGCCACGACCTGCTGCGCGCCTACGCCGCCGAACTGTGCGAGGCCCGCGACGCGGACCGGGACGCGGCGCGGCACCGCGTCGTGGATCACTACCTCCACACCGCGCACGCCGCCGCGCGGCATCTGCACGGGCACGTCGAGACCACCGCCCCCGCCGCGCCCCGGCCCGGCGTCTCCGTCACCGAGGTGGCCGGACCGGAGGAGGCGATGGCCTGGTTCACGGCCGAACGCCCCGCCCTGCTCGGCGCCCTCGCGCTCGCCGCCGGCCTGGGCCTGGACCGGCACGTCTGCCGGCTGGCGCGGGCGCTGTTCGTCTTCCTGCACCGGACGGGCCGCTGGCACGACCGGGCCGAGACCCAGCGGGCGGCCGTGGCCGCCGCCCGGCGGCTGGGCGACCCGGTGGAGGAGACCCGCGCGCACTGCAACCTGGCCGCCGCGCTGGCCGACCTGGGCCGCTTCGACGAGGCCCACCGCGACCTCGACGCCGCCATGGAACGTTCCCTCGACGACCTCGCCGGTCAGGCGTGGACGCACTACTTCCGGGACATCGTCCTCGGCCTCCAGGGCCGGGAGGCCGACGCGCTCGACGCCGCCGCCCGTGCCCACGACCTCTTCGTCCGGCTGGACGACCAGGTCGGCCAGGCCATGGCACTCACCGACCTCGGCTGGTACCACGGCCGCCTGGGACACCACGACCGGGCCCTCGACCTGTGCCAACGGGCCCTGGTCCTGCACCAGAAGCTCGGCAACCGCCCCTACGAGGCCCACACGTGGTCATGCCTCGCCGACACCCACCTCCGGCTGGGCGACCACGCCGGGGCCGTTCCGTGCCACCGCGAGGCCCTCGGCCTGTTCCGGGAGTTGGGCGACCCGTACGCCGAGGCCAGCACCCTCGCCCACCTCGGCGCCTGCCACCACCTCGCGGGCGACCACGCGGCGGCCCGCGAGCACTGGCACCACGCCCACGTTCTCCTCGGCGACCTCGGCCCCGACACGGCCGACCAGGTCCGCGCCCAGCTCATATCCGTCGGCACGGCCATCGGAACGTCCGTCGACACGGCCGTCGGAACCCCCGTCGGCACCGCCATCGCCGACGCCTTCCGTGATGCGCGACAGGGCCCCCCGGGGCCTGCCGCGCCTGGCGGATCCCCGGCGGGGAGGGCTACACTCCCCGCGATGACAACTCACTCCGTTGACAGATTGGGGGCCCCGTCCGCGCAAGGTGAGTGCTGATGCTCACCCGGACCGCGAACGAGGATTCCCGCCTCCCCCTCTGGCTGCGCGTGCGGAAGTACGCCGTGCCGCCGTCCATGATCGAGACCGCGACCGCCCGCCGCCGCGCCGGGGACTGGGCGGGGGCGTGCGCCGCCGCCGGCATCGACGTCGATCTCCATCCACGATCACTGGCACGCGTTCATGGCCGCGACCTCGCGGCCCGGATCCGGGCCGATCTCCGCCATCTCGCGCCTGACCTGCTGCGCTGGCACATGCCCAGGATCGCCCCCGACGGGCTGCTGCGCCCCGGGCTGACCCTGACCCTGGCCCGGTACGACGCGGCCGGGGGTGACGGCGAACGCCCGTTGCACCTCGTGGTCCGGACCCCACCGGCCTGGGCGGACGCCGGTCAGCGGATCAGCCTCGCGCTGTGGGACGGATCCCTCACCGGCGCGGGCGCGCGCCCCTATCCGCATCCCCACCCCAGCCGGCGGTTCCGCCTCGACCTGCACCGCCACCTGTGGGACGCGCGCCGAGCCGGTGAACTGCGGATCCGGTCCGGTGCCGATCCGCCGCCCGCCGACGGCCGTTCCCCGGGGGACCTGGATCCGCTCGGGCTGGTGACGCACGCGCGGCGCTGCGCCGTCGACCGGTGGGCGGCCGAGGCGGGGATCGTGCTCCGCGCCGAGGGGCGGGAGACCGGCACCGTCACCGTTCGGCTGGGGCACGGACAGCGGCTGGCCCTGGACCTGGTCGCGAACGGGGACGGCGCCGGGCCGCCCACCCTGCGGATCTCGGCGGCTCCCCGGGGCCGCGACACCTCCGCGTCGCCGGTCCTGCCCGACGCGGCGACCTGGGTACTGCCCGATCTCGACCTGATCCGCTCGGGTCTGATCGAGGTCGACCGGCTGCATCCGCTGGTCGCCTCGGCACTGGTGCCGGATCACGCGCCGCCCGGCCCGTCCCGGACCCAGGACCGGGCGGGAGAGCCGCGCCTCGTGGAGTGCCGGGGAGCCCGGCACCGGATCGGCCTGGTCGACGGCGTGCTGTCCCCCCTGGACCACGACCCGGCCGAGATCCGGCGGGAGGAACTGCTCGCCGCGCTGACCGGTACGCCGCTTCCCTGCCTGCGGGTCATCGACGAGGCGCACCGTCGTCCCGACTGCCTCACCGGTGTCCGCGAACGCCTGGACCACGGCGACACGACCGGCGCGCTGGCCGTCGTCGAGGGGCTGCTCGGCCCCGAGGCGCCGCTGCGCGGCGGCGCCCTGCGGGACGAGCTGGAGGCGGCGGCGCGACGGCGCGTCTCCTACGGGCTGTTCAGGGCGGGGCTGGCCGGACCGAAGCCCGGACCCGCCCCCTCGGACCGCCGCCGACCCCGTGACCAGCGCTCGCACCCGCGGCACGGAATCCCCCGCTGACCCCGGGCCCCGCCCGTTCCCGTATCCGTTCCCGTATCCGCGGCCGCGTTCATGCGGCTCCTCACGAACCCCAAGGTGATCACCCATGCCCACGGACACCCCGTTCACACCGACCGGCACCCTCCCCGACCCGGCCGACGCCCCCCAACTCGACGTCGCCGGCGCGTTGCTGGCCCTGCTGCGCGACGCGACCACCGAGCCGCGCGCCGACGAACAGCTGGAGGCGCTGACCCTCGCCGTGGCCGCCGACCTTCCCGTGCTGCTGTGGGGAGAGCCGGGGATCGGCAAGACCGCGGCCCTGACCCAGCTCGCCACGGCGCTGGACCTTCCGCTGACCACGGTGATCGCCAGCGTGCACGAGCCGTCCGACTTCTCCGGCCTGCCCATCGTCGGCGACGACCCCGCGGAGCGCGGCGTCCCGATGGCCCCGCCCGACTGGGCCGTGCGACTGGTGCGGGCCGGCCGGGGGCTGCTGTTCCTGGACGAACTGTCCACCGCCGCACCGGCCGTTCAAGCCGCCCTGCTCCGCCTGGTGCTGGAGCGGCGGATCGGCGCCCTGCGCCTGCCGCCCGGGGTCCGGATCGTCGCCGCCGCCAATCCGCGTTCCTCGGCGGCCGACGGCTGGGAGCTGAGCCCGCCCCTGGCCAACCGGTTCGTCCACCTCCGGTGGACCCACGACCACGAGGTCGTGGTCCGCGGCCTCGGCGGGACCTGGCCCCGGGCGACACTGCCACGGCTCGACCGCGAACGGCTGCCCGCGGCCGTGGACTTCGCCCGCCGCGCGGTGTGCGGGCTCCTCGCCGCCCGCCCCGGTCTCGTGCACCGGCTGCCGAGCAGCGAGACGTCCCGGGGCGGCCCCTGGCCCTCGCCCCGGAGCTGGGAGATGACCCTGTGCCTGATCGCCTTCGCGACCGCGGCGGGCTCCTCGCGGGAGGTGCTGTCCCTGCTGGTGAGGGGGACCGTGGGGGACGGCCCCGGGCTCGAACTGCTCGCGAGCATGGACCGGATGGACCTCCCGGACCCCGAGACGCTCCTCGCCGACCCGGCGGGCGCCACCCTGCCCGAACGGGGGGACCTGCGCCAGGCCGTGCTCGACGGCGTGGTGGCGGCGGTCCGCGCGCGCCCGGACAAGTCCCGCTGGGACGCGGCGTGGGCGCTGCTGGTCCGCGCGGTGGAGACCGGCGCCCCGGACCTGGTGGTCGTCCCCGCGACCACGCTCGCCACGCTGCGCCGCGACGACTGGGACGTTCCGGCGTCGATCGAGCGGCTCGCCGGAGCGGTGTCCCTGTCCCGGCGGGCGGACCCGGCGGCGGCCAGGGCGGCGTCGGCATCCGCGTCCGCGTCCGCGTCGGCGCACGGAGCGAGGGCCGGACGGTGATCCCGGACGCGCCGGGGGCCCTGGACCTCGACAAGCTCTTCGCCGCCCGGCTGCACGCCGCCCGGGTCCGGCCCTACCTGGCGACGGCGCTGTTCGCCCTGTGCACCGTGGAGTCGCGGCGGGTGCCGACGATGGCGGTCGACCGGCACTGGCGGTGCTACGTCTCGCCGGTGTTCGTGGACCGGACGCCGGTGGAGGAACTGGCCGGGGTATGGGTGCACGAGGTGTCGCACCTGCTGCGCGACCACCACGGGCGCGGGGACCGGTTCGCGCGGGAGCACGGGCTGACCGGCCCGGCGGAACGGCTGCGGATGAACATCGCGGCGGACTGCGAGATCAACGACGACGTGTTCGGCGAGGGGCTGGTCCGGCCGGAGGACGCCGTCGAACCGGCGGCGCTGGGGCTGCTGCCGGGGGAGCTCATGGAGGACTACCTGCGCCAGTTCCGGCTGGGGCCGCGCACGCAGAGCATGGCCTGGCTCGATTGCGGCAGCGGCGCCGACGGGCTGGAACGGGAGTGGGATCTCGGCCCGGACGGCGCGCACGGGCTCAGCGAGCAGGAACGGGACGCGGTGCGGTTCCGGGTGGCGCAGGGCATCACCGCCCGTCCGGGCACCACCCCGAAGGGGTGGCGGCGGTGGGCGGAGGAGGCGTTCCAACCGCCGCAGCCATGGCGGGAGTTGCTGGGAGCGGCGGTCCGCTCGGCGGCCTCCGGCGGGGGCGCGGGCGAGGACTACACCTACGGACGGCCGTCGCGGCGCTCGGCCGGGGTGCCCGGCGCCGTTCTGCCGAGCCTCCGGCGCAGGCCGCCCCGGGTCTCCGTGGTCATCGACACCTCCGGGTCGGTCAGCGACACCGAACTGGGCAGCGCGCTCCGCGAGGTCGCGGCGATCGCCCGTGCCGTGGGCGGCCGGCGGGACCTGGTCACCGTGCTGCCGTGCGACGCGGCGGCCAGGATCGCGCACCCGCTGTGCCGGGCCGAGGGCATACCGCTGGTGGGCGGCGGCGGCACGGACCTGCGCACGGGCTTCGCCAAGGCGCTCCGGGCGCGGCCCCGACCCGACGTCATCGTGGTCCTGACCGACGGGCAGACCCCCTGGCCGGACACGCGCCCCCCGTGCCGGACGGTGGTCGGCCTCTTCGACCGGCAGCGCGCGGCCCGGTCCTTCAGCGAGGACCACCCCGACTACGTGCCGGGCGCGCCGCCCGCGTGGGCGCGCGTGGTCGCCATCGGGCCGGCGTAGTCGTCGCGCGTTCCCCGCCGCTCAGCCGGCGGACATGGCGCGGCGGACGCTGTCGCGGAGCAGGGCACGACGCCGCTCGTGCAGCTCGGAGGGCTCCCCGGCGGTCGCCGCGTAGACGTTGCTGACCGGTGACCAGGCCATGGACATGGCGATGACCAGGGCCATCACGTCGAACGGGTCCCCCTGGCGCACCAGACCGGCGGCCTGGGCCTCGGCGATGGCGCGCAGCTTGCGGTCGTCCAGGCGGTCGCGGTCCTCCACCAGGTGCCCGGCCGGGCGGCGCTCCAGGCGCGCCCAGGTGGCCAGCCGGATGAGGTCGGGGCGTTCCAGGTACTCGTCGTAGAGACGTACGGCCCAGTCCGCGAGGTCGTCCGCGTCGATCGGGACGACGTTCACGATCCGCTCCAGCGAGCCGAAGAAGATGGCGTCGAAGAGCCCTTCCTTGCTTCCGAAGTAGGCATACAGCTGCGCCTTGTTGGTGCGCGCGGCGGCCACGATCCGCTCGACGCGCGCCCCGGCGATCCCGTACGCGGCGAACTCCCGGGTCGCCACGTCGAGGATGCGCCGGTACGTCGCCGCTCCGCGCGGGGTCAGGGGCTGGTCGGGCATGCCGCAAGGCTACCAAACAGAACGGTTGGTTTGCCTCGCCGGGCGAACGGGCCTACCGTGAGACAGACCGAACAGTCTGTTTAAGGAGATGCGCCGTGCGGACCACCACCGGCTGGCAGGCGGCAGGGCCGACGCCGACCCTGCGACGGACGCCGCTGAAGCGGCGCGACCTGCGCCCCGACGACCTCGCGATCCGGGTGGACTACTGCGGCGTCTGCCACACCGATCTGCACGCCGTCCGGGGCCGCGACGAGGCGAGCCGCCCCGTGGTGCCGGGCCACGAGTTCACGGGCGTGGTGACCGAGACCGGCCCCGCGGTCACCGGCTTCTCGGTCGGCGACCCCGTGGCGGTCGGCAACATCGTCGACTCCTGCGGCGAGTGCCCCATGTGCCGGGCCGGCCAGGAGAACTTCTGCCACGCCTTCCCGACCCTCACCTACGACGGCGTCGACCGGCACGACGGCTCGACGACCCTGGGCGGCTACTCCCGCGAGTACGTCGTCCGCGACCGGTTCGCCCACCTCCTCCCCACCGGCCTGGACCCGGCCGCCGCCGCTCCCCTGCTCTGCGCCGGGGTCACCGTCTGGGAACCGCTGCACGCCCTCGGCGCCGGGCCCGGAACGCGGGTCGCCGTGGCGGGACTCGGCGGCCTGGGCCATCTCGCGGTCAAGATCGCCGTCGCGCTCGGCGCCGACACCACCGTCGTCAGCCGCTCACCGGGCAAGGCCGCCGACGCCGCTCGCCTCGGCGCCCGAGGTCTCGTCGTCTCCACGGACCCGGAACAGATGGCCGGTGCCCGCGACCGGTTCGACATCGTCATCGACACCATCTCCGCCCCGCACGACCTCGGCCCCTACCTGCGCCTGGTCGCCATGGACGGAACGCTCAGCCACCTCGGGCACCTCGGACCGGTCACCGTGGAGACCACCGACCTGCTCGTGGGGCGCAAGAAGCTCAGCTCGGCGGGCAGCGGCGGCAGGCCCGCGACCGCCGCCATGCTGGACTTCTGCGCGCGGCACGGTGTCACCGCCGACATCGAGTTGCTCCCCTCCGCGCGCGTGAACGAGGCTCTCGACCGTCTTGCGCGCAACGATGTCCGCTACCGCTTCGTCCTTGACCTGTCCGACCTGGCCGACCTGGCCGATCCGGGCTGAAGGTCGGGGGTGGGGTGACGTCGACGCCTGGCCTGGGTGGCCGGTGACCGGTGACCGGCAGGCTCGTCTCGTGGAAGTGGTGGGTGTCCGGAGGGACGCGGCGGATGACGGCCGTCCGGACGGCAGTGGGACCTGCCTCAGGGACCGGCGGCGTTGCCGCCGAGGTCCTGGCGGTGGTCGGGGAACTCGACCAGGGCGCCGGGTCGGACGCGTCGCGGCCCACCACGGCGACCACTGGACGGAACCAGGGACAACGGCGGTGCGTATCTGATGGAGTGACGCGGTGAAAGCATCGGTGTGGGGAGAGGTGCGCGCTCCGGTTCGGACCGATCTCTCATAGGGAGGGGCGAGGATGCTGTCGGAGGCAATGACCGCGCTGGCTGCGGCGGGAGGCACTGCGGTGGTGGAGGCCGCGGGCACGGACGCATGGACAGGGGTGCGCCATCAGGTGGCCCGTTGGTTCGGCCGGGGAGATCCGCAGCGCGAGCACGCCGAGCTGGAGCGCCTCGATCAGACCGCGGGCGAGCTTGAGGCGGCGCGTCCGGCCGAGGTGGAGCGGGTGCGTATCCGTCAGGAGGCCGCGTGGCAGGGCCGGATCGAGGCCCTGCTGGACGGTCTGGAGGATATCCAGCGGGCCCGGGTCGTGGAGGAGCTGCGCACCCTGCTGGCCCAACAGACCTCCCACCGCGGCGTGTCGGCCGGCCAGAGCGGTCTGGCCGTGGGAGGGAACGTGGACGTCCGGGCCGACCACGGGTCCGCCGCCGCGGTGACCATGGGAGATGTGACACTGGGGAACCCTTCCCAGCCGGGTCCGCACCAGGACTGAGCGCACCCGGTACCGCCTCGGCCGCGCCGACTCACCATGTCGGCAGCGTCTTCGCCGACCGCGGCAGCATCGCCGTCGGCTACGCCGGGCAAGTCCACCATCACGCGCCGCCCCGCACACCGGCCGCCTGGCCGCACCAGGTCGGCGTGATCCCGCCCCGCGCCCTGTCGTTTCAGCACCGGGCCGAGGTCGACCAGTTGCGGGCGGCGGTCGACAGCGGGGGCACCGCCGTGCTCAGCCAGGTACTGACCGGGACCGGCGGGGTGGGCAAGACGCAGCTGGCCGCCGATTACGCCCGCACCGCCTGGGACAGCGGCAGCGTGGACGTACTGGTGTGGATCAGCGCGAGCAGCCGCTCAGCGATCACGGCCGGCTACGCGCAGGCTGGTGTGGAGGTCCTTGCCGCCGACCCCGGCGACCCCGGGCAGTCCGCGCGGGCGTTCCTGGCCTGGCTGGAGCCGAAGGCCGGCCAGAGGCCGTGCCGGTGGCTGGTCGTGCTGGACGACGTCGCGGATCCGGCCGATATGCGTGGCTGGTGGCCGCCCGCCAGTCCGCGCGGCCGTGTCCTGGTCACCACGCGCCGCCGTGAGGCCGCCCTGACCGGCGCCGGCCGACGCCGGGTGACCGTGGGCTTGTTCACCCCCCAGGATGCCGCCGCCTATGTCACCGCCGTACTCGCCGCACACGACCGCCACGAGCCCACCGACCAGATCAGCGGCCTCGCCGCCGACCTGGGACACCTGCCCCTCGCCCTGGCCCAGGCCGCCGCCTACATCATCGACACCGACGTCACCTGCGCCCGCTACCGCTCCCTCCTGGCCGGTCGGCTCAGGAGACTGGCCGACCTGTTCCCCGAACCGAGCGCCCTGCCTGACGACCAAGCCGCCACGGTGGCGGCCACCTGGTCCCTGTCCATCGAACACGCCGACCGGCTCCGCCCCGCCGGCTTGGCCCGCCCCATGCTTCAACTCGCCGCGACGCTCGACCCCAACGGCATCCCCACCGATGCCTTGACCAGCCGTCCCGCCCTCACCCACCTCACCCGCCACCGCACCCCCGACACCCGGCGACCAGCCCTCGCGACAGCGGAGGACGCCGCAGGCGCGCTGCACGCCCTCCACCGGCTCAGCCTGGTCACCCACACCCCGGGCCAGCCCGTTCAGGTCCACGGGCTGGTGCAGCGTAGTGTGCGCGAGCAGCTTCCGCCGGAACTGCTGGCCCGGACCGTCCGAGCGGCGGCCGACGCCCTGCTCCAGGCGTGGCCACCGAAGGAACGTGACTTCGCCACCGGCCAGCGGTTCCGCGCCAACACCGAGACGCTGCGATCCCATGACGAAGACGTGCTGTGGTCGGACCACGATGTGCACGAGGTCCTTCTCCGGTTGGGCCAGAGCCTCGCCCGCGCGGGTCTCCTCCAGGCGACGATGGACCACTACCGGCAGCTCGCGGCCACCTCCGCGCGAAGGTACGGCGCCGATTCCCCACGCACCCTCGGCTGCCGCAGCAACTCCCTCCGTTTCCTGAAGCTCACCGCGCGCCCCGCGGAGGCCGTGGCGGCGTACACGGAGCTGGCCGCGGACTGCACTCGCCTGGTCGGACCGGACGACTTCGCCACCCTCGACGCCCGCGGCGAACGTGCCGCCGCCCGGGTCAGCGGGGGCGACCTGGCCGGCGCGCTGGCCGACTACGAGGACCTGCTCGTCGACCACCGGCGCGTCCAGGGCCCGCACCACCGCAACACCCTCTCGGTCCGTTCCCAGATCGCCTCCCTGCACAGCGACAGGGGAGACGCGCCGCGCGCCGCGGCCCTGTACGAGGAACTGCTCGCCGACTGCCGGACGTACCTCGGGCCCCTCGACGACATGACCCTGAACGTCCGCATACAGCTCGCGCGCCTCCAGGGTGAGGCGGGCGACCCCGCCGGGGCCCGCGATCGGTTCGGGGAGCTGCTGGACGAGCACCTGGCGGCGTTCGGCCGCGACGACCACCGCACGATGGGGGTGCGCCACGAGCTGGCCGACTGGCGTGCCGCCGCCGGAGACCCGGCCGGGGCCGCCGCCGAGCTGGCGGACATGATCGACGACGCCGTGCGCATCCTGGGAGCCCATCACATCGACGTCTCCCGTGCCCGCTACTCCCTGGGACTGCTGCGCGACAAGGCGGGGGACACCACCGCGGCACCGCCCGGCATAGAGGAGTCGGCCCGCTTGCTGGAGCAGACGTTCGGGCCTGACCACCCGCTGGTCATCAGCCACCAGACCTTCCTCCGGATGTGGCAGCACGGCCTCGCGGAGACCGCTCCGGTCGCCGCCGCCGAGGCTCTGAAGGAGCTGCTGGCCACCCTGGGCCCGTTCTGGGGCCCCGACCATCCCGATGTGCTGTTCTGGCGCAGGACCCTTCTCAGTATCGAGGGCGTGATCGGCGACCCGGGGGAGACAGCCGCGGAGTTCGCTCCGCTGCTCGCCGACTGCCGACGGGCCCTGGGCCCCGAGCACCCCCTCACCCTGGAAACCCGCCTGGACCTGGCCGACTGGCGCGGCTTGGCAGGCGACCACTCCGAGGCAGTCGCCGACCTCCGCGAACTGCGGGGAGACATGGCCCGGGTACTGGGCCCGCACCACCCAAGGACCCTGCGCGCCCGCAGGCTGCTTGCCGAGAAGCTGCATGCGGCGGGCGACACGCCCGCGGCCCTCGCGACGTTCGAGGACCTGATCACCGTGTACAGCCAGGTACTGGGCCCGAACCACCCGGACACCCTCCAGTTGCGCAGCGCCCTTGCCGACTGCCGCTCCGACGACGCGGAGGCGGACACGATGATCCCGGTCTATCAAGAGCTGATCGCGGACCATACGCGCGTCCTGGGCCCCGACCATCCGCGTACGCTCGACATGCGCGGCCGTCTGCTCGACTGCCGCGCGGAGGCGGGCGACCCGGCCGGGGCGGCCGAGGAGTGCCGCGAGCTGATCCGCGACTACCAGCGGCTCATGGCGCCCGACCACCTCGAAACCCTTCCCGTCCGCGCCACCTACGCCAAGCTGCTCGCGGACAGCGAGGACTTCACCGGAGCGGCCACCGCGTACGAGGACCTGCTGCCGACGGCCCTGCGGATCTGGGGTCCCGACCACCTCGGCTCGTTGATGATCCGCGGCTGCCTGGCCGAGGTGCGGGCCCGACGCGATCGCGCCCCGGCCGACGGCCTCATCGCCTTCGCCGCGCTCTTCGACGACTGCCTGCGCTCCCTGGGCTCCGACCACTACGTCACCGAGGCCACCCGAGCCTTCCGGGACGCCCTGCGCCGAAGTGGCCCGGCGCTCCCGTCCACCACGTACGACAAGCTGCTGGACCGGTACGCGAAAGCCGAGCGCTCCGGTCGCGCGATGCCCACCGCCGGGTGATCCCGCCTGCGGGGCTCGGCAACCGATCTCAGGACGGTTCGGCTTCAACGGGCCCTCACCGTTCGCCCATGGTGTCTGCGAGCGAACGCATGACGACGGGCGCGGCGGGCGTGCCGGCCAGAGCAGGCGCGAAGGTGCGCGCCACCTCAGCCGACCACGAACAGGCCGACCACGAGCAGGCCGACTCCGGACGGCCGTCATCCGTCGCGCCCGTCCGGACACCCCCACCCGCCACAACGCGGTGCCCCCCACCACAACCCCCAAGCCAACGCAGCGAGAC
>NZ_LAVK01000094.1 GCF_001083795.1 Streptomyces sp. SBT349 | reverse complement strand
CCCCACACCACGGCCGGCGCGGGGGTGCGGGCGCGCGCCGGCGGTGGTGTGGGGGGTGGCGGGCTGGTCAGGCGGCCTTGTGGCAGACGGCGAGGGTGTCGTAGGTGCCGAGGGGCTGGTGCGTGACGGAGGCGAACCCGGCGTCGCGCGCGTGCCCGCGCAGCTCCTCCAGGGTGTAGCCGGAGCCGCCCTTCGTCATCACCAGCATGGAGAGGCTGACCCTCAGGTTGTGGCTCTCCACGCCGCGGGTCGCGCCGCCGAGCATGCGGTCGTAGACGAGCAGCACGCCGCCGGGGTTGACGCTGCCGAACGCCTTGTGGACGAGGAACCGCCGCTGGTCGGCGTCCCAGTTGACCAGGGCATGGCCGATGACCACGACGTCGGCCGGGGGGAGGGGATCGGAGAAGAAGTCGCCCGGATGGAAGGTCATGCGGGCCCCGAGCCCCAGCTCGGCGGTCTTCTCCTGGAAGAAGGGCGCCATCATCGGCAGGTCGAAGACGTGTCCCCTCAGCCGCGGTTGGGCGGCGAGGATGTGGGAGACCACGTTGCCGCGGCAGCCGCCCACGTCGAGGACCGAGCGGTGACGGCTCCAGCCGTCGTACGCCGCCACGAGCTCCGGGGCCAGGGAGTCGGTGATGTAGTCCATGCTGCTGGCGAACTGGCGGGTGACATCCAGCCCGCTGACCACCTGCATGAACTCGTCGGTGCGGTGCGGCGTGCCGGTGCGCAGCGCGTCCGTGAGCCCGAAGAGGGCGGGGAACAGCCGTCGCCGCAGCACGTCGCCCATGTGGGCGGCGTCGTCGCGGACGAGGTAGCGGTCGGCCGCGGGGCTGTTGCGGTAACGGTCCCCGTCGCGCTCCAGGACGCCGTTGCAGACCAGCAGGTCGAGCCAGTCCGTCAGCCCGCGGCTGCTGATGCCGAGGGCGGTGCGGATGGTCTCGGGATCGGCGGGCCCGGCGCGCAGGGTGGTGAACAGGCCCAGTTCGAGCCCGCTCAGCAGTGCCTGCGCGTCGCAGAGGGAATTGGTCAGACCGATGAAGTCGGTCGGAGTGGCGGTGCCGCTTTTGGCGGTCACGGAATTGGCCGTCATCGCGTGCTTCCTGACTCTCGAATGGCGGATGACCGTCATTTATTAGGGGGGAGCGTGCGATGACCTGTCAATATGGCCCTATAGAAGAATAGAAAACTCCTTCCGTCATGTTGTCGAGCGATAAGATAATGTGCACGGAAAGGGTGGGAGTACGGGCGGGAACAACCGTTCTTGGCGCGTTCACGCAACGGTCGATCGGGAACAGTACGGTTCCGGTCATGATCGAAACTCCGTTGTCGCGCCGTACCATGCTGGGCGGCCTCCTGGGAGGATCCGCCGGGGCAGCGCTCGGGGGATCCGCCGCCTGGGCGCGCCACTCCCGGCCGCTTCGCGTCCTCGTCGCCACCAACGAGCCGTGGGGTACGTACCATGTCGCGCCGCTCCTCGACGAGGCCGGCCGCCGCGGCTGGCACCTGACCCAACTCGTCCCGGACTACGCCGGGGTGGCCCCGGGCGACCCGGTGCCGGTCGCGACGCCCGGTGACGCGCCGCACGCTGACCTGCTGGTCGTCACCGGCGCGGGCGACTGGCCCGCCGACTGCGCGGCCCGCTTCCGCCGCCTCCCGCTCGTGGCCTCCGCGCTCGCCTACCAGCAGCCCGCCGAAGCCCCGCGCGCCCGGGAGCTGCGACGGCGGATACGGATGTTCACGTCGTCGTCGGCGGCCGAAGGGCGCGCGTTCGCACGCTACTTCGGCACCAGGCGCCCGGTGCGGGTGGTCGGCTCGCCGCAGACGGACGACCTGCCGCGGCGCAGGCCGGAGTCCGGCCTCGTCCTCGTGCTGACCAGCGTCACGCACCCGGACCAGACGGGGGACGCGGCGCCGGGGACCGAGCTGCTGCTCGATGCCGCCGAGGCGCTGGCCGCGGCGGGCAAGCGCATCCTCGTCGGGATCCACCCGCGCGAGGACAGGTCGCTGTGGGAGCGGTACGAGATCAGCGCCGACCCGTCCGTCACGGCCTCGGCCCGCGCGGAGGCGGCGATCGGCATCCCCGGCACCGTCTTCCCGCTGGTCGCGGCCGTCGGCACGCCGCTCGTCGCGTGCACCGACCCCGAACTCTCCGTGCCCGACTACCTGGTGTCCGTCTGCTCCGGCACGATCGACGAGGCCGCCGACGCGGTGGCCGCCGTGAACGCGGCCCATCTCCCCGACCGCGCCACGCTGTCCGACGCCGTCGGCCCGGTGGGCGGCTCGGGCGACCGGCTGCTGAACGCCTGGCGCGAGCGGGTCCCGTCCTTCCGCTGAGCGGTCTGCGGTCGGCGGTCTGCGGTCGGGAGGCACTGGTGGCACCGCTCAGGCCGGGGCGATCGCCCCGGCCCGTTCGCCGGGTGGCGGGACCGGATCGATCAACGCCGCCGCGTCCGCCCGCGGTTGCTCCGGGTCCGCGCCCGCCGTCCGCGCGCCGGTCAGTCGGCGTGCTTCTCGTACATCGCCAGGGCGATGCCGAGGCCGAAGAAGGTGGGGGCCCACTCGCCCACGAAGATGCCCCAGCGGTCGGCACGGTTGAGGTCCGCGCCGGGCTCCGCCTTGAGCGAGGTCGCCCACGTCACGACGGACATGCCGATGCTGACGAAGGCGGCGGCGTAGGCGTGCTCGCTGCGGAGCCCGCAGGAGTAGAGACTCTTGACGATCACGGCGTCCCCTTTCGGTGATTTATCCCACCTTGCGGCCGGGGGAGGAGTTTCGCCACCGCGGGATCATCGGCCGGGTCACGCCCCCGAGTTGCCCGCACGGGCCGGGCGGCCGGGGGCCACGCGTAGCCGGACGGTAACGGACTGATCGCGGAGTGGTGCCGCGCGGGGTCGGATCCCGATCGGCGGGTAGACCTACATTGTGCTGGACATGACCAGTTTTGTGCGGAGTTCTGTGCGAGGTTGTTTACGGGGTTGCCCGTGATGAGCGGGGAGTGGCCGCCCGCGCTGGAGCGGCTGGGTCCCTACCAGTTGATGGGCTTCAGCTGTGCCCTCTGCGGCACCTATCTGGGCGCGCGCGCCCGGGAGCTGGGGACCGTGCGGCATCCGAGGTTCGGCTACCCGTTCCGGCTGTGGGCCTGCGTGCCCAGCTGCCTGGCGAGCGGTCCCGTGCCGCGGCGTCCATCCTGGGGGGGAGTGACGCCCCGGAGGTGACATGGTGGCAGGTCAGGTGCACGGCGGCGGCAGCGACGTGGGCCGGCGCGTGGCGCTGCGGCGCGAGCAACTCGGGCTCAGCCGGGAGGATGTGGCGGGCCGGGCGGGCGTCGCCCCGCAGTACCTGCGGTACCTGGAGGAGCGGACCGCCTCTCCCAGCCTGGGCGCGCTCACCCGCGTGGCCCGCGCCCTGGAGACCACCGTGGCCGAGTTGAGCGGCGCCGAGGCCGCCGCGGGCCGGGCCACACACCCGGCGGACCACACCGGGCGGACCAGGATCACCGAGCTCGACACGGACGAGTGCCACCGGCTCCTCGGCTCCCACCACATCGGCCGCGTCGCCGTCTCCACGCCCGAGGGCCCGGCCATCGTCCCCGTGAACTACGCCCTCCTCGACGGCGCCATCGTCTTCCGCACCGCGCCGGGCGCCGGCCCCTCCTACGTCAGGGACGCGGACGAGACGGCGTTCGAGGTCGACCACCTGGACGAGACGCAGTCCGTCGGATGGAGCGTTCTCGTCGTGGGGGCGACGCGCCAGCTCACCGCGGAGGACGAGGTCGAGCGGGCGGCCGAGGCCGTGGGGGAGGGGCCCTGGGAGCCGGACCGGCGCGCGCTGTGGGTGCGGTTGCGCCCGGCGCGCGTGACGGGGCGCCGCGCCGTGCTCGTGCACGACGTGCGCTAGACGGCACTGGACGTGCCCTCGTGGGTCGTGGGTCGTGGTCCGGGGGGACCGGCTCGTGTGGCGGAGTGGGCGGGACCGGGTTCCCATGGAGAGATGGTGACTGTGCCGGAGCCTGAGCTGTGGAACTGCCGGGCCGTCGTGTTCGACACCGACGGAGTGATCACCGACTCGGCTGGCGTTCACGCCTCGGCCTGGAAGGAGGCGTTCGACACCGTGCCCGGGGTCGATCCCCCCTTCGACGCGGGCGAGGACTACCGGCGGCACGTCGACGGCAAGTCACGCCTCGACGGCGCCGCCGCGTTCCTGGCCGCCCGCGGCCTGGACACCCCGCCGGGCGGCCCGGAGGACGAGCCGGGCACCGGCACCGTGGCCGCCGTCGCCGCGCGCAAGGAGCAGATCTTCGTCCGCATGCTGAGCGAGGGGGGCGTGGACGTCTACCCGGGCACCGTTCGCCTGCTCCTCGCGCTGCACGACGCGGGCGTGCGCTGCGCGGCCGTCTCCTCCTCGCGCCACGCGCGCGACCTGCTGAGCCGGGCCGGGGTGCGGTCGCTGCTCCAGACCGTGGTGGACGGCAACGACATGGCGCGGCTCGGGCTGCCGGGGAAGCCGGACCCGGCGCTGTTCCTCGAAGGGGCGAGGCGGCTGTCCGTGGAGCCGGGTGAGGCGGCGGTGGTCGAGGACGCGCTCGCGGGGGTCGAGGCGGGCCGGAACGGAGGGTCTCGGATGGTGGTGGGCGTCGACAGGACGGCCGGTCCCACCAGCGAGGACGACCTGCGCGACCACGGCGCCGACATCGTCGTCAGGGACCTGGACACCTTCCTCTCGACCGGGCGGAAGCGGGAGGGTGAGTGACCCATGGTTGACGGCCGGATGGCGGAGTGGACCTGGGAGTACGACGGGTACGACCCGCGCACCGAGCGCCTGCGCGAGGCGTTGTGCACGCTGGGCAACGGCCGGTTCGCGACCCGCGGCGCGGCGCCCGAGACCTGCGCGAGCGAGGCGCACTACCCCGGCACCTACGTGGCGGGCCTGTACAACCGGCGCACCACCACGCTCGCCGGACGCGACCTCAGCCACGAGGACATCGTCAACCTGCCCAACTGGCTCACCCTCCGCTTCCGCATCCACCCCGACGAGGGCCCCGACGGCGAGTGGTTCACGCCGGACCTGGACATCGGCGGCCTGGCCCGCTACCGGCAGTCGCTCGACGTGCGGCGCGGCGTCCTGAACCGCTCGGTGCGGTTCCGGGACGAGCACGGGCGGCACCTGGCCTTCGAGCAGTCGCGCCTGGTGCACATGGACGACCCTCATCTGGCGGCGCTCACCACGACGTTCACGGCCGAGGACTTTTCGGGAACGATCGAGGTGGAGTCGGCGATCGACGGCGCGGTGCGCAACACGGGCGTCTCGCGCTACCGCGACCTGGAGAGCGACCACCTCACGGAGATGGGCACCGGCGGCGAGGACCCCGACATCGCGTGGCTGCGCTGCCTGACCAGCGCCTCCGACGTGCGCGTGGTGATGGCCCAGCGCACGTCGTTCAGGATGGGCGCGCACGACGGGGCCGCCGCCGAGGCCGCCGAGGGAACGGCCCTGACCCGGCTCACCGATCACCGCGCCGGTCACCTCCTCACCCTGCCGATCGGCCCGGGACGACCGGTGACCGTCGAGAAGACCGTCGCCATGCACACCTCGCGCGACCCGGCGATCAGCGGCCCGCTGGACGCGGCGATCCGCCGGGTGCGGCGCGCGCCCGGCTTCGAGGGGCTGCTCACCTCGCACAGCGCCGCCTGGGAGTACCTGTGGGACCAGTCGGGGTTCGAGGTGCCGGGGGAGACGGGCCACATCCTGCGGCTGCATCTGTTCCACGTGCTCCAGACCCTCTCGCCGCGCCACACCGTCGAACTGGACGTCGGCGTCCCCGCCCGCGGCCTGCACGGGGAGGCGTACCGGGGGCACGTCTTCTGGGACGAGCTGTTCGTGCTGCCCTATCTCAACCTCCACTTCCCCGAGCTGTCCAAGTCGCTGATGACCTACCGCCACCGACGGCTGCCCGAGGCGTGCCGCGCGGCCACGGCCGCCGGGTACGAGGGCGCGATGTACCCGTGGCAGAGCGGGAGCGACGGGCGCGAGGAGACCCCGGAGGTGCACCTCAACCCCCGCTCCGGGCGCTGGCTCCCGGACAACTCCCACCTCCAGCACCACGTCGGCTCGGCCGTCGCCTACAACGTGTGGCGCTACGGACAGGCCACGGGCGACGCGGAGTTCGTCCACACCGGCGGCGCCGAGATGCTCCTGGAGATCGCCCGCTTCTGGGCGTCCATCGCGACCTGGGACGCCGACCACGAGCGGTACCGGATCCGGGGCGTCGTCGGCCCCGACGAGTACCACGAGGGCTACCCCGAGGCCGCGAAGCCGGGGCTCGACGACAACGCCTACACCAATGTCACGGCCGCCTGGGTCCTGGCCCGCGCCCTGGACCTGACGCGGACGCTGCCCGTCTCGCGCCGCTCCGAGCTGTTCGAACGCCTCGCGCTCACCCCCGAGGAGCGGGACCGGTGGGAGGACGTGTCGCGACGGCTGCGCGTCCCGTTCCACCAGGGCGTGATCAGCCAGTTCGAGGGCTACGGCGACCTGCGCGAGCTCGACTGGGACGGCTACCGCGACCGTTACGGGGACATCAGGCGACTGGACCGGATCCTGGAGTCCGAGGGCGACACGGTCAACCGCTACCAGGCGTCCAAGCAGGCCGACGTGGTCATGCTCGGCTACCTCTTCGCGCCCGACGAACTGGCCGAGCTCTTCCAGCGGCTCGGCTACACGCTGGACGACGCCGTGTGGCGCCGGACCGTCGACCACTACCTGACCAGGACCAGCCACGGCTCGACGCTCAGCGGCGTCGTCCACGCGTGGGTGCTGGCGCGGAGCCACCACGAGGCGGCGTGGACGCACCTGAAGGACGCGCTGGCCAGCGATGTCGCCGACCTCCAGGGTGGCACCACGGAGGAGGGCATCCACCTGGGCGCGATGGCGGGCACGCTCGACCTGGTGCAGCGGGGGCTCGCCGGGCTCCAGACCCGGGAGGGCGCGCTGTGGCTCGACCCGGCGCCGGTGCCCGAGCTGGCGGAGTTCGGCTTCTCGGTGCGGCACCACGGAACGGCGGTACGGGTGCGGGCGAAGCCGGGGCAGCTGTGGATCGGCGTCCCGGACTGGGAGGAGTCGCCGGTGCGGGTGGTGCTCGCGGGCAGGGCCTTCGACCTGGAGCCGGGGCAGGAGCGGGTGCTGCCGCTGCCCGAGCAGGGGTGACCCGGGCCGGCGACCCCGCTCAGGCGGCGGGCCGGGCGTCGCCCTCGCCCTCGCCGCCGCCCTCGCCGCCGTCGTAGGGGACCACCGCGACGGGCGAACGGGCGTGGTGCAGCGCCGCGTGCGTGACCGGTCCGATGCGCATGCCGAGCGCCGGGCGGTGCGCCCGGCGCCCGACGACGACGAGCGCCCCCAGGGGCGCGGCGGCCGAGAGCAGCACCTCGGCGGCGTTCCCGTAGCGGGTGTCCTCGGTCACCGGCACGTCCGGGTACCGCTCGCGCCAGGGCTTCAGCGCCTCGCCGAGCGCCCGGACCTCCACCGCCTCCAGGTCCGCGGCGGCGGGCCCGTTCTGCTCCAGGCTGCCGGGGATCTCCGCGCTGAACAGGGAGGGCGTGCCCCAGGCCCGCACGGCGCGCACGGCGGCGCCGCGCGCCGCCGCGGTGGTGAAGGCGAAGTCGAGGAGCGGGTGACCGGCCGGGCCCGTCTCCTTCAGGCCGACCACGATCTCGTCGGTGGCGTCCGGGTCGCCCTCCCGCGAGGGGGCGCGCTCGGTGGCGTTCGCGCGGACCAGGACAACGGGGCGCCCGGCGTGCGCGATCACCGGGAGCCCGACCGAGCCCAGCAGGAACCCGACGATCGCGCCGTGCCCCCGCGAGCCGAGCACCAGCATCTCGGACGCGTCGGCCCGCTCGACGAGGCCGGCGGTCGCCACGTCGGTGATGAGCTCGGTGCCGATGTCGACCCCCGGGTGCCGGGCGGCCAGCCGGGTGGCCGCCTCGTCGAGGAACGCGCGGGCCGTGTCCGCGTCGGGCACCGGCGGCACGTACAGCGGCTCGGCGATCCAGGCGTGCGCGAGGCACAGCGGCAGGCCGCGGCGCCTCGCCTCCTCCGCGGCCCAATCGGCGGCGGCCACGCTCCCGGCCGAGCCGTCCACGCCCGCGGTCACGGGGCGAGGTCCCGCCTCGCTCGCGGCGTTCTCCGTGTGTCCCGGTCCTCCCGCTGTGCCCACGACCTCGGCTCCTTCCGCTCCTTCCCCTCTCCACTGTCCCGCGTTTCCCCGCTCCCGGCACGGTGGCGGGGGGCGCGGCCGCCCCCGGGCGGGCACACGGACCACCACACCGGCGGGTGAACGGCGCTGTCCGCTGTTCGATGTGCTTTCCGGCGCGCTGCCCGGGGAATGGCGTCGCCCCCTGCGCACCATGGCGCAGGGGCCCAGGAATTTCTCGGGTCCTCGTATCAACGCCACCCCCCATGAGGAGTAGTCATGCGTATCCCTGCCCTGCTCTCGGCCAGCGCCCTGGCCGCGACCATCGTGCTCGGCGGTGCCGGCACCGCCCTGGCCGGCGGTTCGGCGTCGGCGGAGGAGCTGGAGATCGAGGCCGAAGGTAAGAAGGCCGCCTGCGGGACCTTCGCCGCGGTCATCCGGGGCAACCCGGTCTTCGCCCAGGGCTGCAAGGCCAGCGCGTTCGAGTTCGAACTCGACTGGAAGAAGTGGACGAAGGACTAACGGCGTAACGAGCAACGTTCCGCCACCGAGGGCCGGGTCGCGCCACGCGACCCGGCCCTCGCGGCTGTCCGGGCACCCGGATCTTGACAACCCGTCACGAAGAATCTATACATACAATTGTTCCCCTGAGTGTGGCTCGTTATGGCCGTTGACGGCCCCGGGCAGCTCCGTTGGCGCGTGCGACGCATCTCTGCCGTCCCGGCGCCGGACCGACCGGCGCCGAACCCCCGCCGAACACCCCTGTGATGAGACGCCGTGTCGTCTCGGCCGTGCGGGCGCGGGTGCCGTTCCCAGGTCCCAGGCACCCCGGTGCCCGCCGCACGCACCCCTGCCGCGACGTACCCGGCCCGGCACAGACGCGTACCGCGATGTGGAACTCGGTGAACCACCCACTGACAAGCGGGAGTCGGAGATCCATGAAAATATCTGTATCTGGCACCTACTCCTCGGGCAAGACCTCGACGGTGATGGCCTTGTCGCACTACACAGGGATGCCGCGAACCCTCGCCCGAACGATTCGCGAAATCCTTCCCGAGACTCTCCCCGGCGTCCGGCTCGCGGATGTGCAGCCGGCGCAGTTCCTCCAGCTCACGCTCCGCCGTCACACCGGCCGCGCCGTCCATGAGGCCCTGCTGGGAGACAATTTCATCTCCGACGGATCATCCCTCCAGGAATGGCTGTACGGGGTGGGCCGGACCATTCACGGCATGAACCCGAACGCCACCGCGGAGAACGAGGGTGGCCGGGCGGCCGAGACCACGGAGGAGATGGCCTTCTTCAGCGCTGTCGTCGATCAGTACGGCCAGGCATTCAAACACCATGTCAAGAACACCTTCGACGCGTATGTGCATCTGCGGCACGAACTGCCGATAGACGTGGACGGCCACCGGCCGATGAACAACGCGTTCCGCGCGACCATCGACACCATGCTGCTCGCCACGCTGGACGAGCTGGACATTCCGTACCACGTGGTCAGCGGCACCATGGAGAAGCGCCTCGAAACCATCGCGGGGATCTTCGATCTGAAGCCGGTGATGAGTACGGCCGAGGCGATAGAGCTCGGCCGGCGTGACTACGCCCGGCAGGACTTCCGCATGGAGACCGAGCGGGTCCCCGCCGGCGCGTGAACCGGTGCGCGCTCTTCCCGGGGTCCTGAATCCGGCAGAGAAGAACAGCTGAGTCCGCCCAGAGGAGAACAAGCGATGGATCAGTCGTCCAGAATCACTATTGCCTACCACTCCCGCCACGGCCACACCGACGTGATCGCGCATGCCGTCAAGGCCGGCGCCGAGGTCGAGGGGGCCCAGGTGACCATGGTGGTCGTCGAGGGCATGAACGACGAGAAGTGGGAGGCCCTCGACACGGCCGACGCGATCGTGTTCGGCTCGCCGACTCATATGGGGTCGGCCTCCGGCGCGTTCCACATGTTCGCCGAGTCGACCAACAAGCGCTGGGGAGCCCGGGTCTGGAAGGACAAGATCGGGGCCGGCTTCACCCACGCCGCCTGCAAGGCGGGGGACAAGCACCACACGCTGGCCTACTTCGCGACCTTCGCCGCCCAGCACCAGATGCACTGGATCAACCTCGGCCTGCACCCGGGCTGGCACCTCAGCACCGAGAGCGAGAACGACCTCAACCGCCTCGGGTACTTCAACGGAGCCGCCGCCGCCACCTCGGGCGACCTCTCCGTCGATGCCATACACAAGGCCGATATCGCCACCGCGGAGCATCTCGGTTCCCGCGTCGCCCAGCAGACGGCGATCTTCCTCGCGGGGCGCGCCGCCCTGGGGATTCAGTAGCAGACGAACGGAGATTTCGCACATGACAGCCGCAGAGCAGCAGGCCACGTCCACCCACGCGACCCTGGACTCCTTCTTCGAGAGGTTCGGCTCCGGTGATCTGGGGGGCCTGCTCGACCTGTTCGCCGAAACGGTGGACTTCCGGGTCGCCGGGAGCCCGAGCGTGCCGTGGACGGGCACACGGTCCACCAAGGAGGAGATCTCGGCGTTCTTCGAGACCTTCCCGAAGGTGCTCACGGCGCCGGAGAGCTTCGCCGTGACCGCTCGCATCGTCGACGGTCAGGAGGCGGTGGTGACGGCGGACAGCGTCTTCGGCGTCGTCGCCACCGGAAAGAAGTTCCGCAACCGCTACGCCCTGCACCTGTCGGTCGTGGACGGCGCCATCACGCGTTACCACATGTATGAAGACAGCCACGCAATTGCCGAAGCCTTCACGGAATGACCTACCGAGTGCGCTGCCCGCTCCGGCCGAACGGGGACGGGCAGCGGTTCCTCGGCTAGAAAGGATCGCCTGTGCCATCCCTGGAACTCGCGTCCATTGACGACTTTCTCGGTCCGCGAGACAGCCGGTTCCTCGGCGAGGGATTCAAGCGCGTCGAGCACTCCCTGAGACATATCACCGTATCGCCGGGAGCCGAAGGTGTCGGGGGCATCGAGGCCACGGCTCATATCTCCATCCCGGGTCTCTGGTCGCGCAAGGGCGACGAGAGCCAGAAACCCCACCTGAGCACCATCGACCTGATGCTCTTCGGCGCCCAGCTCACCGGCCTGTACGCAGCGCACGCCCTCGGGCTGCCGCCGGACGCCCGCTTCGCCGTGCAGTCGATCGACATGAAGGCCGGGAGCAGCCCGGACGAGGACGAGTTGGCGAAGTTCCCGGTGAGCGGACGGCTCGTGGCCGCGGAGTGGGACGGCGAGGAGGGTTCGACCACGGTGGACTGCCGGATCGGATCGCTGTCGGCCCGGGTGCACGCCCGGCACAGCGCGGGGGGCGCTCAGGTCGGGACCACGCGCGGGTACGACGGGGAGGACGAGCTTCCCGGGCCCTGGAACACCGCGCCGTACGGCATACCGCACCGTGCGCGGCAGCAACTGCTCACCGCGGTGAGCGTGACGGCGGAGGGCACCGCCGATCCCCGGGCGTCCGCCCGCGTCGCCCTGGCCTCGGACCGGGAGGGGACCGTCCCCACGGACGCCCCGGCCACCATGATCGACGCCTTCGTCGCAGCCTTGCAGCTCGGTCAGGTCCTCCTCTACGCGCTGGACGGCTTCGAACGCGCCCGGAGCAACACCCTGTGGATGCGGCGGACCCGCATCACGGCCGGGACCGCGCCCGCGGGGCGGGAGGACGAGGTGACGGCGGCGCTGGAGCGGCCCCTGCTCCTGCCCTCCCCGGAGGGCACCTGGAGAACGGCCAAGGTGATCGGCAGCTTCCACGGCGTCCAGGCGCGGGCCAGCGTCGCGCATCTGCTGCCGGCCTCCCGGCCGGGCGACCCGTTGAGGACGGAGTAGACGATGGGCGCTCGCGCCGCCGTCCTCGCCGGGCTGGGCAGCTATCTGCCCCCCGGCCGGATGACCAACGAAGAACTGTCCCGCCGGCTCGACACCAGCGACGAGTGGATCCACAAGCGGACCGGCATCCGGGAGCGGCGCTGGGTCGATGCCGGAGTGTCCACCAGCGACCTCGCCGTCGAGGCGGGCCAGCGGGCACTCAAGTCGGCGGCGAACGGGGCACCGGACGCCGTCGGCATGGTGATCCTGGCCACCACGACCCCCGACTACCCCTGCCCCGCCACGGCGCCGGAGGTGGCGACCCGGCTGGGCCTGGGCACGCCCGCCGCCGTGGACATGGCGGCCGGGTGCGCGGGGTTCGTCTACGCGCTGGCCACGGGGGCGGCCTCCATCGCGGCCGGTCACACCGAGCAGGTGCTCGTCATCGGCGCGGAGACGCTCTCCACCATCATCAATCCGGCCGACCGCACCACAGCGGTGATCTTCGCCGACGGTGCCGGTGCCGTCGTGCTGCGGAGCGGAACCGCCGACGAGCCCGGTGCGATCCTGACGGTGGACCTGGGGTCGGACGGCACCGGCAAGGACCTGGCGACCATCCCGGCGGGCGGCTCCCGGCAGCGCTCCTCCCGTCAGGTGGCGGCTCCCGACGACCGGTTCCTCCACGTGCGCGGCAAGGAGATCTTCGCCCAGGCCGTCCGCCGGATGGGGCAGTCGGCGACCGCCGTGCTCGGCACGGCGGGCTGGAGCGTCGATCAGCTCGACCACCTGGTGGGCCACCAGGCGAACCTCCGCATCCTGCACGCCCTGGCCCAGCAACTCGGCCTGGACAAGCGGCGCGTGGTCTCCAACATCGAACAGGTGGGCAACACCTCGGCCGCCTCCATCCCGCTGGCACTGGCCGACGCCGCCGCGCAGAACCGTTTCCTCCCGCGTGATCGGCTGCTGCTGACCGCCTTCGGTGCGGGCCTGTGCTGGGCGTCCGCCGCCCTCACATGGCCGCAGATCACTCCCGCCTGACCGCACTGTCACTCCCCGGAAAGGACCGGCCATGACGACCCGAGCTGCCATAGAACCCGAGTTGATCCTCGACATCCTGACGACCGAGTTCGAGGTCCCCGCCGATACGGCGGTCGACACCGACTTCGAGAGCCTCGACCTGGATTCCCTGGTCCTGGTCGAGCTCGCGGTCATGCTGACGAAGCAGTACGACGTCGAAGTGGCCGGCGACGAACTGGTCGCCGCCGGCACCGCGGCCAAGGTCGCCGAGCTGTTGTCCGCGAAGGTCATGGGCGGTTGACCCCCTGTTTCACGCAAGCGTTCATGTCGCTACCTGGAGGATGAATGTCCGGAGCCGCTGTGATGGAAGACGTATACGCGGCCATCGAGAAAACGGCAGGACTGCTGAACGTACCCTGCTCCCGCGACAAGGTCTGGCCGATCCTCATGGGATTCGGGCCGTTCGAGGGCGGGATCATCTTCAGCACGTCGACCGGCGCGCACGCGGGAGACCTTGATCTCACCATCCAGGTGGCCTCGGGGATCGACGACCCCTATGCCCATGCCGTGTCGAAGGGCTTCTTACCGGAGACGGATCATCCCGTCGGGGAACTGCTCGCGGACATCGAGAAGCAGTGCACCGTCAACGAATACCTCATCGACTGCGGCGTCGTCGGCGGCCTCAACAAGATCTATGTGCACTTCCCCCGGGACTTGCAGACGGTGCCCGCGCTCGCCGAGATCCCGTCCATGCCGCGTGCTCTGGGCGAGAACGCGGGGTTCTTCGCCCGTCATGGCCTGGAGAACGTGACGATGATCGCGATCGACTACCGGCGCAGGACGATGAACCCGTACTTCACGTTCCCCACCGGAATCGACCCGGAGACCATCCGGTCGATGCTTCGCGAGATCGGAGTGCCGGAGCCGGAGGAGGAGTTCCTGGAGTCCTCCGGTAAATCGTTCCGTGTCTATACCACCTTCAGCTGGGACTCTCCCAGGATCGAGCGGATCAGCTTCGCCCGCCGCCTGGACCGGCCGGTGATCACCCCCCGCGTGGAACCGGAGATCACCCGATTCCTGACGGGCTCTCCGTACACCTACGACGGTGAGCGTTTCAGTATCCAGATGATCAAGTGGTCGCCCGACGAGCAGTGGTTCAGTGCCGGGTCGTACTACCAGTTCGGGCCTTTGCAGTGGGAAGTCCTGAAGAACATCCTCAGGTAGAAGGAAACCATCGAGCTCATGACTGATCAGAGTGATTGGACAGGTATGCCGGGGAGTGCGGAGGCGAGTGGGGACGAGCAGCGCCGGCGCGGCGTTCGCGTCGTGGGGGATTTCTACCGGGCCCTCCAGGCCAAGGACATCGACGCGTTCGGGCGGCTCTGGACGGCGGACGCGGTGTACCGGATCCCGGTCACCCCGGACGGCGTTCCCGGTGAGTTCGCCGGGCGCGACACCATCGTGGCCGGGCTCGGCCAGTTCTTCGGGTTCTTCGGCGAGACGCGGCTCACCTGGGACGCCGAACCGATGGGCGATCCGAACAAGACGCTGGCCACCTGGACGCTGGAGATCGACATGCTCGCCGGCGGCACCTACCGGAACCGGGGGGTGGCGCTCTTCCGGCTGGAGGGCGAGCGGATCGCGGAGTTCACGGAGCACGTCGACACGGCCGCGTTCCTGGGGATCTTCTCCGCCAAGGCCGCGACGGCGCGCCGGTTCTTCGCGCTGCTGCACGACAAGGACATCGACGCGTGGGGCGAACTCTGGCACGAGAGCGGGGTGATCACCATGCCGTACGCGCCCGAGGGGTTCCCGTCCCTGATCGAGGGCAAGGACAAGATCGTCGCGGCCTACCGGGACCTGTTCCCGGCGTACGAGACGTTCGACACCGAACTGACCGGCGTGCTCCCGGCCGTGGGCTCCGACGCGGTCTCCGTGGAGTACCGGGTCCGTGCCAAACTCGCCGACGGTGCGGAGTACAGCAACGACCACGTCGCGGTCCTCCGGTTCGAGGACGGGTTGATCAGCGCCTACCACGACTACTTCGACCCGCGTCGCTTCCAGGACGTCATCGACGCCCTCGGCGATCCGGCCGCCGGGACGGACTGACGAACCCGGCCGGGGCGGTGCCCGAGCCGTCGTCCCGCACTTCCGGGGGGTGCGGGACGGCCTGCCCGCCCGGGCCGCCGGGGCGGACATGATCGACAATTCCGGCCGGGGCACCGCTCGTTCGCCCACCGGGCGGCGCGAGCGGTTGGCCGAGAGTCGCCCTCCCGCGTCCGTGCGGTGAGAGGATCCGCGGGTGAGCTGTGGCTCCTGGGGGATCCGGGAGCCCTGTTCACCGGTGAGGCGGGGGCAGCCGGGGCCACATGATCTCCAGGTCGCGGCCCCTGGCCGACGCGCGTTCGGCGCGCTTCCCGCCGAGGTGGAACCGTCGACTCCACCTCACCGGCCTTGGATCCCCTCCGATGCCCTCATCGCCGCCACCGCCCCTGCGCGCTGGCACGCACTGCCGCAACGACGCCGTCGGCCCGGCCACCGCGCCGGTGAGCCGGCGGGAGCTCCGCGCGGACGGCCTTCTTCGGCCACAGATCACTCAGAGGAGACGTAAGGCAATGAGTACCGTGGGCAAAGATTCACACAGCGGGGCCGACGGCCCCGCCGGTGCCGACCCCCGGCGTTGGATGGCGCTGACCGTACTGGCGGCGATGCAGTTCATGCTCATCATGGACATCACCGTGGTGAACGTCGCGCTGCCCGACATACAGGCCGACCTGGACTTCTCCCACGAGAGTCTCCCCTGGGTGGTCAACGCCTACGTGCTGGTGGCCGGCGGGTTCCTGCTGCTGGGCGGGCGGCTGGCCGACATGTTCGGCCGCCGGCGGGTGTTCATGGCCGGTGTGCTGGTGTTCGGCCTGGCGTCGGCCGCGTGCGGCGCCGCCACCGCCTCCGGGATGCTGGTCGCCAGCCGCTTCGTCCAGGGCCTGGGCGAGGCGCTGGCCGGACCGGCGGCGCTCGGGCTGATCCCCGTGCTGTTCCCCGACCGCAAGGAGCGGATGAAGGCCCTGGGCATCTGGGGCGGTCTGTCGGCGGTGGCCGGCGCGGTCGGCTCGGTCGTCGGCGGCATGGTGACCGACCTGGTGAGCTGGCGCTGGATCTTCTTCATCAACATCCCCATCGCGGTGATCGCGCTGATCATGGTGCCCCGCGTGATGTCGGAGAACCGGATGGTCCGCGACGGCCGCCGGCTCGACTCGGTCGGGGCGGTCTCCGCCACCGGGGGTCTGGTCGCGGTGGTGTACGGCCTGCTCCAGGCCGCCGACCACCCGTGGGGCTCCGGGCGGGTGCTGCTGCCGCTGCTGGGCGGCGTCGCCCTGCTGGTCTTCATGGTGGTGTGGGAGTCCCGCACCCCGGACCCGATGATCCCCCTGCGGTTCTTCGCCAACCGCACCCGGGTGACGACCAACATCGTGAGCGTGGCCTTCTTCGCCGCGTTCTTCACCTACATGTTCTTGTTCACCCTGTACGTCCAGCAGGTGCACGACTACTCCCCGATGAAGACCGGGCTGGCCTACATCCCGCTGACCATCACGGCGTTCCTCGGCGCGGGCGTGTCCACCGTGCTGATGCCACGCGTCGGCGTGAAGGCGGTGATGACCATCGCCTCCTTCGGCGGCGCCATCGCCCTGTTCATCGCCGCCGCCGGCTTCTCCCCCGACGCGTCATTCGTCAGCGGGTTCATGCCCGGACTGATCCTGTTCGGCTTCTGCAACGGGATGGCCTACCCGGCCCTGATCAACGGGGCGCTGCACGAGGTCACCGGGCAGGACTCGGGTCTGGCCTCCGGCGTCCAGACCGCGATGCAGCAGGTCGGCGCGGCGCTGGGCCTGGCCACCCTGGTCCCCTTCGCCTTCCGCTACGTGGACGACCATGTCGCGGACGGAACGCTCCCCCAGGTCGCGCAGACCGACGGGTACGCGCTGGCGTTCCGCATCGGCGCCGGCATCCTCATCGTCGGGGCCGTGCTCGTCCTGGCGCTGCTGGAGAAGGTGAGCGGCGAGATGCGCGACCCGATCGCCGAGGCCGCCGAGGCGGCCTCCGGCGAAGCGGCGACCGAGCCGTCCCCCAGCGGAGCGCCCACCTGAGCGCCGCCGTGGGGCGGCGGCCGTCGAAGCCGCCGCCCCGCGGCCGGTCCTAGGCGCGGCGCGTGGCGTAGACCGGTACCGACATGGCCGGGTCGGGGTCGTCGAGGCAGGCGCCGGTGGTCAGGTCGAAGCGCTGCTTGAGGAGCGGCGAGGCGACGAACGGCGCGCCGCCGTTGCCCGTTGAACCGAGCAGGCCCCGGGAGAGCACGCCCGCGCCGGTGAACGGGTCACGGTTGCCTATGGCGTGGACGCGTCCGGCGCTGTCGAGGAACACCGCGGCCTGCCTGCCGTCCGGCAGCAGCACCGCCACCCCGCGCCCCGGCGTCAGGTCGGCCAGCCCGCAGACCGTCAGCCACCGCCCCTCGGCCGTCTCGATCTGCACCGTCGTCCCGGTCAGCACCGTCATGGCGTTCCGCTCCCCTCCAGCGTGCGGACCGGAAGCTCCGGGCCGATGAGTACGGTCAAGTCGGGCTTGATCTGGTCGCGTTCGGCGACGAAGCGCACCATCGGGTCGGGCGCGTCGGGGGCGTTGACGAACGAGATGAACCGCCGCAGCTTCTCCGGGTCGTCGAGCGTGTCCGCCCACTCGTCGCGGTAGCCCGCCACATGGGCGGCCATCAGCGCCTCCAGGTCGTCGCAGATGCCGAGCGAGTCGTGCACCACCACGTCCTGCACGTGCGCGAGGCCGCCCTCGATCCGCTCCAGCCACACGGAGGTGCGCTCCAGGCGGTCGGCCGTGCGGATGTAGAACATCAGGAACCGGTCGATCAGCCGCACCAGTTCGGCGTCGGAGAGGTCCTGCGCCAGCAGGTCCGCGTGGCGCGGCGTGGCGCCGCCGTTGCCGCCGACGTACAGGTTCCAGCCGGAGGCCGTGGCGATCACGCCGAAGTCCTTGCCCATCGCCTCCGCGCACTCCCGCGCGCAGCCGGAGACCGCCGACTTCAGCTTGTGCGGCGAGCGCAGCCCCCGGTACCGCAGCTCCAGGTCGATCGCCATCCGCACGCTGTCCTGCACCCCGTAGCGGCACCAGGTCGAGCCCACACAGGACTTCACCGTCCGCAGCGCCTTGCCGTACGCGTGCCCCGACTCGAAGCCCGCCTCCACCAGCCGCGCCCAGATCAGCGGCAGCTGGTCCACGCGCGCGCCGAACATGTCGATGCGCTGACCGCCGGTGATCTTCGTGTAGAGGCCGAAGTCCCGGGCCACCTCGCCGATCACGATCAGCCCCTCCGGGGTGATCTCGCCGCCGGGCACGCGCGGGACGACCGAATAGGAGCCGTTCCGCTGGAGGTTGGCGAGGAAGTGGTCGTTGGTGTCCTGGAGGGCGGCCTGTTCGCCGTCCAGGACATGCCGTCCCGCGCCGATCGCCGGGGCGAGCGAGGCGATGATGGAGGCGACGGCGGGCTTGCACACGTCGCAGCCGTCGCCGCCGCGCGCCGCCTCGCGACCGTGCTCGTCCAGCAGCGCGCGGTAGGAGGTGACGCGCAGCGCCCGCACGATCTCGTACAGCTCCTGCCGGGTGTGGGAGAAGCACGGGCAGAGCCCGGTGTCCACCGCGACGCCGCACGCGGCCAGCTCGTCGTTGACGAGCTCGCCCAGGACCTTGAGGCAACTCCCGCAGCACGTACCGGCCTTGGTGCACGTCTTCACCTCGGGCACGGTGGCGGCGCCCTGGTCGGCGACGGCGGCCCGGATGACGCCCTTGGTGACGTGGTGGCAGTTGCAGATCACCGCGTCGTCCGGCAGCGCCGAGGGGCCGAGCGCGGTGGGCGGGGCGAGGCCCGCGGGCAGCACCAGCTGCTCGGGCGCGGCGGGCGGAACGCTCCCGGTCAGCGGGCGCAGCAGCCCGTAGGAGTCCGCGTCGCCGACCAGCACCCCGCCCAGCAGCGTGCCGTCGCGGGCGATCACCAGCTTCTTGTACACGCCGGAGCGCGAGTCGGCGTACACGACGTCGAGGCACCCCTCGGCCCTGCCGTGCGCGTCGCCGAAGGAGGCCACGTCCACGCCGAGCAGCTTCAGCTTGGTGGAGGTGTCGGCGCCCAGGAACGTGGTGGCGGAGTCCCTGCCGCGGGCGATGGACTCGGCGGCGGTCACGGCCATGTCGTAGCCGGGCGCCACCAGCCCGTAGACCATGCCGTCCGCCGCGAGGGCGCACTCGCCGATCGCGTAGACGTCCGGGTCCGAGGTGCGGCACCGCTCGTCGACGGCCACCCCGCCGCGTTCGCCGACGGCCAGGCCCGCCGCCCTGGCCAGCTCGTCGCGCGGGCGCACCCCGGCCGAGAAGACCACCAGATCCGCTTCGACCACCGAACCGTCGGACAGCGCCATGCCGGTGACCTCGCCCGCGTCGTTCGCGAGGATCTCCTGCCCGCCGACGCCCGTGTGCACGGTGAGGCCCATCCCCTCCACCGTGCGGCGCAGCGCCGCGCCGCCGCCCTCGTCCACCTGGATCGCCATCAACCGCGGGTTGAACTCCACGACGTGCGTGGCGAGTCCGAGGCCGTTCAGCGCCCCGGCCGCCTCAAGTCCCAGCAGCCCGCCGCCGACCACCACGCCGGTGCCGCGGTTCCGCGCGTACGCCTCGATGGCGCGCACGTCCTCGATCGTCCGGTAGACGAAGCAGCCCTCGCTGTCCCGCCCCGGCACCGGGGGAACGAACGGGTACGAGCCGGTGGCCAGCACCAGCGTGTCGTAGCGGAACGCCGCGCCCGAGCGCGAGGTCACCACCCGCGCCGCCCGGTCCACGGCCACCGCGGGGTCGCCGACGTGCAGCTCGATCCCGTTCCGTTCGGCGAACCCCTCGGGCAGCAGCGACAGTTCCTCGGGCGAGGTGCCCGTGAAGTAGGTGGTGAGGTGCACCCGGTCGTACGCGGGCCGCGGCTCCTCGCAGAGCACGACCACCCGCGTGGCGCCGGTCAACCCCCGTTCGGCGAGCTCTTCGAGGAAGCGCTGGCCGACCATCCCGTGGCCGATCAGGACAATGGTCTCTGTGGCGGCGGACATGCGTCAGTACCCTCCGTCGTGGGTCAGCAGGTGGAGCAGCGGTGTCGCGGGCAGCGGCTCGTCGCCCTCCCAGGCGCGGGCCAGCGCGCCGACGCCGCCGAGGTCGCCCAGCAGGATGCCGCCCCTCAGGCGGTCGCCGCGGACGACGATCTTGCGGTAGGCGCCGCGCGTGGCGTCGGCGAGCCGCACCACGTCGTCGCCGGGGGCGGGCGTCGTCTCGCCGAACGCCGCCAGATCGACCGGTCCGGGGCCGGGCCCGTCCGGCAGCGTCAGCCGCACCAGCGCCCGCGTTCCCCCGTAGCGCGCCCCCCGGTCCCCGGCCAGCACCCGGGCCAGCACGTCGGCCTGTTCCTGGGCGGCGCCCGCCAGGCCGTGCACCACCCCGGCGTGCTCGGCGCAGTCCCCGAGCGCGTACACCCGGGGGTCGTCCGGCGTGCGCAGCCGGTCGTCCACGACGACCCCGCCCCGCGCGCCGAGGGCCAGCCCGGCCGAACGCGCCAGGCCGGTGCGGGGCCGCACGCCGCAGGCGAGGACCACGAGGGCGGCGTCCAGCCGGTAGCCGTCGGCCAGTTCCACGCCGGTGACCCGGCCGGTGGCCGCGTCCGTCAGCACGCCGCGCGCCCGGCACGCGGTGTGGACCTCGACGCCCAGGGCCGTCAGGTGCGCGGACAGCAACGAGGCCGCGTCCGCGTCGATATGGCGTTCGAGAAGGTGCTCGCCCTGGTGCGCCAGCACCACCTGGGCGCCGCGTTCGGCCAGCGCCCGCGCGGCCGAGACGCCGAGGAGCCCGCCGCCCACGACCACCGCCGCGGCGCCGGGCGTCAGGCAGGCGTCCAGCGCCAGGCAGTCGTCCAGCGTGCGGAACGGGTGGACGCCGTCGGGGAGTCGGCCGCCGCCGGCCGTCCCCAGGCCGTGCAGCGGCGGCAGCACCGGGTTCGACCCGGTCGCCAGCACCAGGGCGTCATAGGGGACGGCCGTGCCGTCCTCGCACAGGACGGCCCTCGCCGCCCGGTCGAGCGCCGCGGCCCGCGCCCCCGGCCGCCAGGTCACGCCCGCGCCGGGGCGCGGCAGCGCGATGACCTCCGCCGGGTACCGGCCCGCCAGCACCTCCGCCAGCAGGACACGGTTGTAGGCCGGGTGCGGCTCCTCGGCGAGCACGGTGACCGCGATCCCGGAGCTTCCCGCGCCCGCGGCCAGCTGCTGCGCGAGGCGGGCACCGGCCATCCCGCCCCCCACAACCACCACGCGCGTCTCGGAACCGGAACCAGGCATGCACCGAGCGTGCGGTGAGGCTGTTACCCGTCGGCATCACTGCCGTTTCACCTGGGCAACGCTGCGCTCAGCACGGCCGCTCCTGGGCTGTGAGCCCGCTACGCTGCGCCCGTGGTGACTCCTTCGGCCTCCTCCCCGCCCCTCACGTTCGTCGTGGGGACCGGGCGCAGCGGCTCGACCCTGCTCTCCGGCATCCTGCGCCTGCACCCGGACATCCTCAGCCTGAGCGAACTGCTGGCCGCGCTCATGTCGCCCGAGCGGGCGTTTCCCGAACAGCCCATGAGCGGCGAGGAGTTCTGGCGGCTGTTCGGCGAACCGAGCCCCGCGTTCGACGCCATGATCCGCGACGGCGTGGCGATGCCCGAGTTCCTGCTGCCGGAGCCGGGGAGCCCGGCGCTGCGCCTGACGGTCCTGCCGCACCTCACAGACGACCCGGACGCGGTCCTGCGCGACCTGGCCCCCGAGATCACGGGCTGGCCCACGCGCCCGGCGCCCGAGCACCACCGCGCCTTCTTCGGCCTGCTGTGCGAGCGCTTCGGCGCCCGGGTGGCGGTGGAGCGCTCCGGCTACTCGGTGGGCTGGATACCCACCCTCCGCGCGGCCTTCCCCGAGGCCCGCTTCGTTCACCTGTACCGCGAGGGCCCCGACTGCGCGCTCTCCATGAGCCGCCACGTCGGCTACCGCCTGATCGCCCTGCTGCGCAGGAACGGGGAGATCACCACCGACCCCCCCCGCCTGCTCGCGGACGAGTTCGAACTGCCCCTGACCTACTTCGGACAGCTCTGGTCCGAGCTGATCATCGAGGGGTTCACCCACCTCGAAGGGCTCCCGGCGGGGCGCGGCATGCTCCTGTCCTACGAGGACCTGCTCGCCGACCCCGAGGGTGAACTCGCCCGTCTCGCCGTGTTCGTAGGCGCCGACCCGGCCCCCGACTGGCTCGCCGCCGCCCGCCCGCTCCTGGACCGCTCCCGCTCGGGCGCGTCCCGGCGCCTGTCCCCGGAGGAGCTGGCCCCCCTCCGGGCGGCCTGCGCCCCCGGCGCCCGCGCGCTCGCCCTCGCCCGCGCGGAAGCCACCTGACCCGCCCGCTCCACCTGCAAGGATGAAGGACATGACCGAGGTCCGCACCGCCCACACCGCCGACCTGGACACCGCCACCCTGACCACGGTGCGCGACCTCCTGGACCGGGCCTTCGAAGGGGATCTCGCGGACCTCGACTGGGAACACGCCCTGGGCGGCATGCACGCCCTGGCCTATGACGCCGGCGAACTCGTCGGCCACGCCTCGGTCGTCCAGCGCCGCGTCCTGCACGCGGGCCGCTCCCTGCGCACCGGCTATGTGGAGGGCGTCGGCGTCGACAAGGACCACCGCGGCCGGGGCCACGGCGTGGCGCTGATGGCCGCCCTGGAACGGGTCATACGTGGCGCCTACGACCTCGGCGCACTCTCCGCGTCCGACGCGGCTCGCGGCCTGTACGGCGGCCGGGGCTGGCTCCCCTGGCAGGGCCCGACGTTCGCCCTGACCCCGCTCGGCATCGTGCGCACGGAGGACGAGGACGACGGCGTGTACGTCCTTCCGGTGCGGCTTCCTCTCGATCCGTTCGGTGAGTTGGTCTGCGACTGGCGGGACGGGGATGTGTGGTGAGGGTGTCTTCTTTACACAACTGACGCTGCCGACGGAGAGGAGAGTGTAGAGCTCGGTGGGGGGCGGGTAATTTAAAAAAAAAAAAAAGATGGAAGGCAGAGAGACACGACTGAGGTAAATAAGCAATCGTCACAGTCTGACG
>NZ_LAVK01000093.1 GCF_001083795.1 Streptomyces sp. SBT349 | reverse complement strand
CTTGGGCGCCAAATCGCCGCCCCCCGCCGGGGGCGATTTGGCGCCCAAGCGCGCCCCCCGGGGCGGGCGGCCAGCCACCACCACGACGAGAAAGCGAGCCCTCATGCAGTGCCCGAGCTGCCAGCGCCTCACCGGGACGCAGACCACGAACGGCTGGATGTGCACCCACTGCTCCCACACCTGGTCATGAGGACCGCGCCCCGGACGTCGCACCGGGCCTCCTCCACCAACCCAATCCGACCGAACCGGAGCCGACGATCTACCCGCTCTTCCTCTTCTGGCCACCCATCCCCGGCGGCAGTGACCACGACGGCCGCATGCACCGACCACAGCACCCACGCCAACCGGACCGCAGGCGGCGCACGAAGCAGCAGGCCACTCCCGCCGATCTCTCCCCCGCCCCAACAGACAGCCACGTGAAGGGGGAGACATGCTCGCGCGCCTGCTGCTCGCCTGCGGGTGCGCGATGATCTTCGGCCCGCTGCTGTTCGCCGCCGGATGCACGATCCTGCGCTGACACGACCACGGCCCGCTCAACAGGCGCCCTGTCAATGCCGAGTGGTCGGGGCTGGCGACCTCCGAGGCTTTACGCAGCCACGTTGGGGCGAGCCTCGAAGATCGGGGGCCCCATCGGGCAAAACGCGATCAGGCCAGGGGGCCCGATCCGCTGGCGAGCGTACGGGCCCCCGATCTCTCGCCCCAACGCAGCTCCCGCCCAAAGCCTCTCCGGCCGCCCGCAGCACGACACCTCAGGTCACGATCGAGCAACGGTTCCAGACGCCGCAAAACCGCAGGTCAGAGACCACCCTTAGCGCCGAAGCTGCGACCAACTCATGATCGGCGCCCGCCCGTTCACCGTTCGGGACATCGTCACCACCCACACCGGCCGGGGCACGCTGATCACCTGCACCACCGGTGAACACCTCACCCTGCTGCCCGGCACCGTCCTCTGGGCCGCCCGCCACATCGACCCCCGCACCACCCACCGCCGAGCGCCACGCCGTTCGCGCTAGCGGCGTGCGGTCCTGATGCGGGGCGGCGCACTTCGGAGTGGTTCGCGCCGCGGCACGCTCGCAGTGGCGTTTCCCCCGGGGTGGGTCACTGGGCGCTCGCGGTGGGGCGGACGATGATCTCGTTCACGTCGACCTCCGCGGGCTGGGAGATGGCGTAGGCGATGGCCTCCGCGATGGCCGAGGCGGGCAGTGCCACGGCGCGGTAGCTCTTCATCGCCTCCCTGGCCTCCGGGTCGGAGATCGAGTCGGCGAGTTCGGACTCGGTCACGCCGGGAGAGACGAGGGTGACCCGGATGTCCCCGGCGGATTCCTGGCGCAGTCCTTCGGAGATCGCGCGGACGGCGAACTTGGTGGCGCAGTAGACGGCGGCGGTGGGCGCGACCTCGTAGGCGCCCACGGAGGCGACGTTCAGGATGTGCCCGCCGCCCTGCGCGCGCATCACGGGCAGGGCCGCGGCGATGCCGTGCAGGACCCCCCGCACGTTCACGTCGATCATGCGGTTCCACTCATCGGTCCTGAGCGCCGCCAGCGGGGAGAGGGGCATCACGCCCGCGTTGTTCACCAGGGCGTCGATCCGGCCGTACGTGCCGACCGCCGCGTCGATGAACGCGTGCATGCCGGCCACGTCGGTGACATCCAGCTCTCGAAACGCCGCGGTGCCGCCCTCCTCGGTGATCTCCGCGACCAGCCGCTCCAGCCGGTCGGTACGGCGCGCGCCGAGAAGGACCCGGTGCCCGTCCGCCGCCAGCCGACGTGCGGTCGCCTCCCCGATGCCGCTGCTCGCGCCGGTGACGGCCACGGTCCTGGTGGTGCGCGTCATGTCTGCTCCTCCATGGTCGGGATGACGGCCGGTACCAGCGCCGCGACGCGTGCCGCGGGCCTCGTCGTGGCGGCCGTCGGCACGAGTCTGGGCAGCGGCGGAGGGACCGGCCAGGACAGGTTGTGCCGGGGTACGGCGCACCCAGGCACAACGGCCGGACCGGCCGCTAGCCTGATGTGGTGACCGGCAACGATCTCGGGGACTTCCTTCGCGCACACCGCGCACGGCTGCGGCCCGGCGACGTGGGCCTGGCCTCCTACGGTCGACGCCGGGTGGCAGGGCTGCGGCGCGAGGAGGTCGCCGTCCTGGCAGGCATGAACGCCGACTACTACGCCCGCCTGGAACAGGGCCGCGAGCGCGGCCCCTCGGCTCAGGTCCTCGACGCGATCAGCGGCGCCCTGCGCATGGACCACGAGGCACGTGATCACCTGTACCGGCTGGCGGACACCGTGCCGGGTGGTCGCCGGGCACAGCCGAGGGAGACGGTCGGCCCGGCGCTGGTCCGGTTGCTGGACGGGTACCCGGACACCCCGGCGTTCGTCCTCAACCCGGCGCTGGACCTCCTGGCCGCCAACGGGCTGGCCGGCGCGCTCTTCTCCCCGTTCGCGAGAGCGGACAACCTCGCCCGCATGACCTTCCTCGACCCCGCGGGCCGCGGCTTCTACGCGCAGTGGCACCGTGCGGCCGAGGCGGTCGTCTCCGGCCTGCGCCAGGCCACCGGCCTCGAACCGCACTACCCACGCCTGCGGGAGCTGGTGAGCTCCCTCACCGCGACGAGCGAGGAGTTCACCGCGCTCTGGTCCTCGCACACCGTCTACGGGAAGACCTACGACACCAAGGAACTCGTCCACCCCGACGTCGGATCCCTGTCGCTGACCTATCAGTCCTTCGACGTACGCGGAGCGCCAGGCCAGCAGCTCGTGATCTACCACGCGGAACCAGGAAGCCCCAGCTCCCAGGCGCTCTCCCTGCTCGGCAGCCTCAACGCCACACGCCAGGGCTCCGGCTGACCGGACCGGGCCGGCTCACAGCCGGTGGTACACCCACACCCCCGGTTCGACGTAGACTGCGACGCCGTGCTCGACGTCGCAGTGGACCGGCACGAGCGCGCCGGGCACCACGACCGGTCCCGTCTCGTCGAACGGCAGGCCGGTCCAGGAACGCCACTCCTCCAGCGTGCCGGGGATGACCATCGCGCGTTTGCAGGTGCCGACGATCCGGCCGCCGGCCCGGACGTGGACGCGCAGCCACGGATCCTGCGGCAGACCGTCCTCGCGGACCAGCCGCGCGTACTCCTCGATCGGCATGTCCGGGACCAGATGCTTGCGGTTCGGCCGTACCGGGGCGACCAGATGCTCGAACCCCAGGCGGGCCGCGTTGTCCCGCATCGCCGCCAGCATCGTGCCGGACAGGCCGGTGCCCTGGAGATCCGTGGGAATGGTGATCTCCAGCGCCGAGACCATGTTCGGCTCGCGGCCGATCTGGCGATCGCGCGCCGAGCGCCAGATCACCCCGTCCCACCCGTCGGCGGGGAGTTCGCCGAGCGCCGGGTCGCCGTCCCAGGCGAACGGTACGCAGAACGCGCGGGCGACCGCCTGGTCCGGGGCGGCGGCGTCATAGGCGATCAGCCCGTATTCCGGGTGCGCGGTCCTGACGTCGCTGTAATAGAGCGTGGCCATGGGGTCCTCATCCATGAAAGCGGGCCATGGCTCGGTCTCCGCGTTCGCGAAGGAGGACTTCAGGGTGGGCCGCTCGGCGAGCGTCACGATGCGCAGATCCATGCTCGGACCGTAGGCATGTCGGCAGGCTCGGGCACCTGATTATTGCGCCCGCGGCAACGCCCCGGCCCCGGCCGCCGCGAGCCCTTGCGGGGCGTGGCCATCGCGTCCGGCGGCCCGCGCCATCCTCGCCGACATCGAACAACGGCACCGCCACCACCTCGGCGACGACACCTACCGCCTCTTCAAGACCACGCTGGAGACCGTCGCACGCGCCCAACGCGCCTGGCGGCGGTGATGGCCCGGGGTGCTGGTGGTCAGCGTTCGGGCCGCTCCTCCAGCGCGGGGAGCAGCTTGTCCAGCGTGATCGGCAGGTCCCGGACGCGGACCCCGCAGGCGTGCCACACCGCGTTCGACACCGCGGCGGCCGTGCCGACGATGCCGATCTCCCCGATGCCCTTGGAGCCCATGGCGTTGACATGGGGGTCGTGCTCGGCGAGCCAGTGCGCCTCGATCTCGCCGACGTCCGCGTTGGCCGTGATGTGGTACTCGGCGAAGTCGTGGTTCACCACATGGCCGGTGCGGGGGTCGAGCACGCTGTTCTCGTGCAGCGCCATGGACAGCCCCATCGTCATCCCGCCGACGAACTGGGACCGCGCCGTGCGCGGGTTGATGATCCGGCCCGCGGCGAACACGCCGAGCAGGCGCGGCACCCGTACCTCGCCCGTGTCCGCGTGCACGTGCGCCTCGGCGAACTGCGCGCCGAAGGCGTGCATCGCGTAGCGGCCGTCGGGCGGCCCGACGGTGCCGGACGCCTCGGCCCCCTCCGGCGGCTCGCTCCCGTACCGGTCGCGGAAGGCGCGCGCGGCCTCGACCACGGCCGAGCCCCACGTCGTCATGCCCGAGGAGCCGCCGGCCACCGACGCCATCGGGTAGTCGGTGTCGCCGATCCGCGCCTCCACCCGGGAGACCGGCACGCCGAGCGCGTCCGCGGCGATCTGCGGCAGCGTGGTCCACGTGCCGGTGCCGAGGTCGGCCGCGCCGATCTCGACGACGTAGCGGTCCCCCTCCCGCCGGATCGTCGCCGTCGAATTCGGCAGCCGGTGCACCGGGTAGGTGGAGGCCGCGACCCCCGTGCCGACCAGCCAGTCCCCGCTCCGGCGCACGCCGGAGCGCGGGTCGCGCTCCGGCCAGCCGAACCGGGCCGCGCCCTCCCGCAGGCAGCCGACGAGGTTCCGGCTGGAGAACGGCTTGCCCGAGCCGGGTTCGACGTCGGGCTCGTTGCGGACCCGCAGGTCGACCGGGTCCATGCCGAGGCGCTCGGCCAGCTCGTCCATCGCCACCTCGGGGCCGAACATGCCCGGACACTCGCCGGGGGCGCGCATCCAGGACGGCACCGGGACGTCGAGGGCGGCGAGCCGGTGCGTGGTCCGCCGGTTCGGCGAGGCGTACATCATCCGGGCGGGCACGCCCGTCTGCTCGGCGAACTCCTTGATCCGCGACGTCTGTTCGACCACGTCGATCGCCAGAGCGGACAGCCTGCCGCCGCGGTCGGCGCCGAGGCGGCACCGCTGGATCGTCGGGGTGCGGTAGCCGGCGAGGGAGAACATCTGCTGGCGGGTCAGGGCCAGCCGCACGGGGCGGCCGGGGACCGCGCGCGCGGCCAGGGCGGCGAGCACCACGTTGACGTGCGGCTGCCCCTTGGACCCGAAGCCTCCCCCGACGTACGGGCAGACGACCCGGACCCGTGCCACGTCGAGGCCGAACACGGACGCCAGGACGGCACGCGTCGAGTGGACGCCCTGCGTGGACTCCCACAGGGTGAGGAAGCCGTCCCCCGCCGGGTCCCAGAGGGCCACGGTGGCGTGCGGCTCCATCGGGTTGTTGTGGTACATCGCGGTGGTGTACGTCCGGTCGACGGTCACCTCCGCGCCCGCCATGGCGGCGTCGACGTCGCCCTCGGCGGTGTCGGTGGGGAAGTCCGGGTTCACCTGCTCCGGCGCGTACAGGTCGTCGCGATCGGCCCGCAGTTCGGCGTCGTGCGCCGCCCGCGCGTAGGTCACCCGGACGAGCTCGGCGGCGTGCCGGGCCGCCTCCGAGCTCTCGGCGACGACCGCGGCGACGACCTGGCCCCGGAAGGCGACCTCCTCGTCCTGGAGGGCCGCCAGCTCCCTGTCCTCGGTGGAGGCCAGGCGCTCCGCGGTGCCGGGGGTGAGCACCGCGACCACGCCGTCAAGCGCTTCGGCGGCGGTGGCGTCCAGCTCACCGACCCGCCCCCGCGCGATCGTGGCCTGGACGAGGTGCAGGTAGGCGGCGTTCTCCAGCGGGGCCTCGTAGGCGTAGGCGGCGGTGCCCAGGACCTTGGCGGCCCCGTCCCGGCGTGGCAGGTCGCGGCCGATGGCGTCCGGTTCGCTCAGGAAGGTCATCAGGCATCCTCTCGGGCCAGGTCGCGCAGGGTGGCGGCGAGGGTGCGGCGCAGCAGGGGGATCTTGAACGCGTTGCCACCGTCCAGCCCCTCGGCCGGCCGGGCGTCGGCGAGTTCGGCGTCCGCGGCGGCGCGGTAGCTCCGTTCCGACGCCGGTGCGCCCCGCAGCGCGTCCTCGGCCCGGTGGGCGCGCCACGGCGCGTGCGCCACGCCGCCGAACGCGACGCGCGCGTCCACGATCACGCCGTCCTGGACGTCGAGCGCGGCGGCCACGCTGACCAGGGCGAACGCGTACGAGGCACGGTCGCGGACCTTCCGGTAGGCCGACCGGCGGGCGAGGGGCTGGGCCGGCAGGTCGATCGCGGTGATCAGCTCACCGTGCTCCAGCACCGTGTCGCGCTCCGGGGTGTCGGCGGGCAGCCGGTGCAGTGCGACGAAGGGGATCTCGCGCTCGCCGCCCGGGCCGAGCACCCGCACCCGCGCGTCGAGCGCGGCCATCGCCACGGCCATGTCGGACGGGTGGACCGCGATGCAGTGCTCGGAGGCACCGAGGATCGCGTGGTTGCGGGTCCAGCCACCGATGGCGGAGCAACCCGAGCCCGGCTCCCGCTTGTTGCACGGCGTCGTGACGTCCTGGAAGTAGACGCAGCGGGTCCGTTGCAGCGGGTTGCCGCCGGTGGTGGCCATGTTGCGCAGCTGCCCCGACGCGCCCGACAGCAGCGCCTGGGACAGCACGGGGAACCACGCGCGCACCCGCGGGTCCGCAGCGAGTTCGCTGTTGCTGACGCCCGCGCCGATCCTGAGGGCGCCGCCGCCGAGCTCCTCGACCTCGGCCGGCAGCAGATCGGTGACGCCGACGACCAGGCCGGGTTCGACGACGCCCAGCTTGAGGTGGTCCACCAGGTTCGTACCGCCGCCGAGGAACACCGCGGTCGGGTCCCCGGCGACGCCGCGCACGGCGGCCGCCGCGTCGGGAGGGCTCCGGTAGTCGAACGGCTTCACTCGCCGACCTCCGTACCGGCCGCCCGCCGGGCGGTGGACGCCGCGGCGGCCTGCTGCACGGCGGGGACGATGTTGACGTAGGCCGCGCAGCGGCACAGGTTGCCGCTCATCCGCTCGGCCACCTCGGCGCGGTCGAGCTCCGGCGCCTCCGTGCCGCCGGTGACGGCGCTCGGCCAGCCCCGCGCGAACTCGTCGAGCATCCCGGCCGCGGAGACGACCTGCCCCGGGGTGCAGTAGCCGCACTGGAACGCGTCGCGGTCGATGAAGGCTTGCTGCACCGGATGCAGGTCGCCGTCGGCGTGCTGTCCTTGGGCGAGCTGTCCTTCGGCGTGCCGCACGTCCGCCGTGGCGGCCTCGGCGGCGAGCCCCTCGGCGGTGACGACCCGGGCGCCGTCCTGGGTGACCGCGAGGGTGAGGCAGCTCAGCACGCGCCGCCCGCCGGACAGCACCGTGCACGCGCCGCACTGCCCGTGGTCGCAGCCCTTCTTGGGGCTCGTCACCCCGAGCCGTTCGCGCAGGGCGTCCAGCAGCGTCGTGCGCGTGTCGATGGTCAGCCGGTGCCGTGTCCCGTCGACCTGCACGGTGATGTCGGTGTTCATCGCCCGCGGGTTCCCCGCACCGGCTCCGCCCACACGGGGCGCGGCGCCGACTCACCCGGGTGGCGGCGTGGGGTGAGGGCGCGGCGGTCACCGCGGCCCGCCCAGGCGACGTGACCCGGCGGGCGGCGTAACGGTGGACCAGGGCCGTGAGGTGGCGCCGGTCGTTCCGGGTGGAGGCTGGTGCGGGACAGCCGGACGGCGGCGCGCGGCGGGGACGCCGTCCAGCCGGCCGGTGGGGGCCGCTAGCCGTCCGCCAGGCCGTGGCGGGCGGCGTAGAGGGCGAGGTGGACCCGGGTCGGGCTGGCCGTCTTGCGCATCAGGCTGGCGACGTGGGTCTTGACGGTGGTGACGCCGACGTGGATGCGACGGGCGATCTCGGCGTTGGACAGGCCGGCCGCGACGCGGCTCAGCACCTCGCGTTCGCGGGCGGTCAGTCCGGCCACCGGATCCGTTCCGGGCGTGGGGCGGCGCTCGGCCCACGAGCGGGTGGCCTGGCCCACGAGCCGCTGGAGCACACCGGAGCTGAACGGACTCCCGCCGACCGCCGCCCGGCGCACCGCCTCGGTCAGCTCGGCCGGGGCCGAGTCCTTGGCGAGGAAGCCGCAGGCGCCGGCGGCCAGCGCCGGGTAGAGATGGTGGTCGTCGTCGAAGGTGGTCAGCACCACGACCCGGGTGGCCGGGCGGGCCTGGAGGATCTGCCGGGTGGCGGCGATGCCGTCCACCGAGCCGGGCATCCGCAGGTCCATCAGCACCACGTCGGGGCGGGTCGCGTCGGCCTGCCGCACGGCCTCGACGCCGGTGGCGGCCTCGCCGGCGACGCGGATGTCGTCGGTCGACTCGCAGAGCATCCGCAGCCCGGCGCGGATCAGCGGCTGGTCGTCCACGAGCAGGGTCGCGATCATCGGGCCTCGCCCAGGCGCGCGGCCGTGGGGCTCGCGGCACTCTCGGGGCCCGTGGCACCCTCGGGGCCCGTGGCGCGCACGGGCGCCGTGGCGTCGAGGTCGGCCGGGAAGGCGGCGGCCAGCCGCCAGCCGCGGTCCTCGCCACGCGGCCCGGCGGTCAGGGTGCCGCCGAGCAGGTCGATCCGCTCGCGCAGCCCGATCAGCCCGTAGCCGGACCCGGCGGCCGGGGCGGCGGGGCCCGGGGCGGCGCCGCCCTCGTCCGTGACCTCGACACGCACGTGGCCGTCGGTCACCGCCACGGTGACCCGGGCCCGCGCCCCCGCCCCGGCGTACCTGGTGGCGTTGGTCAGGCCCTCCTGGACGACCCGCAGCACGGCCAGCCCGCGCACCGCGTCCAGCGGGGCGATGCCGGGGGCGATGTGGCGCTCGACGCGGAGCCCGGCCTGCTCGCTGCGGTCCACCACCGTGCCCACGGCCCCCGGCAGCTCGGCCGGGTCCATCAGCAGCGGGCCGCGCGCGTCCTCCCGCACGGCCGCCGGGTCACGCAGGGCCCCGACCAGGCGCCGCAGGTCGGTGAGGGTGGTGGTGGCGGAACTGTGCACATCGTCGAGCACCGCGCTCACCCTGGGGTCGAGCCCCGGGATGACGGCCCGCGCCACGCCCACCCGCAGCGCCACCGAGGCCACGTGGTGCGCCACCAGGTCGTGCAACTCCCGGGACAGCTCGGTGCGTTCGGCCAGCCGGGCACCCTGGGCGGCCAGCTCGCGGCGCTCCTCGGCCTCCCGGGCGCGGGCACGGGCTTGCGCCAGCGCCTGGCGGGCGGCGCGCAGATAGGCACCGAGCAGCAGCGGGGCGACGGTGACGGCGGCCACCCGGTAGCCGGTGGCGAGCACGCCGTTGGCGTCGTCGTGGTCCGGGACGACGAGCAGGTAGGCGAGAGCGAGCACGATGGCGCCGATCACGGCAGTGCGCGGCGGGCGGCGCACGGCGAGTTCGAGCAGGGCGACGCTCGCGATGACCTTGGCCGTGACGGGCGTCGCCTCGGTCAGCGGGGCGGAGGCGACGACCAGCGCGGCCTCGGCGATCGCGACGCCCAGCGGCCGGACGCCGCCGGCCAGGAAGATCACGCCGGCCGCGAGCGTGACCGCCCAGTCGGCCGCGGTCGGCTCGGTGTCCTGCATATAGAGCAGGTAGCCGGGCCCGGCCACCAGCAGGGGGAGGAGGCGGGCCGGACCGAAGCGGTCGCCGACCGCCCGCCCCAGCCATGTCATCAGCACCACGGGCACGACAGTAACCCGCGGCCGGGCGGCGGCCCTCCTCCTCCCGGAGGAGGCACGCCTCCGCCAAGTGGCCGCCCGTACCGGCCGGAACGCCGATGCGCCCGGCGGGCCCTTCGCGGAGGGTGGGCCATGTCGCTGTCCAGGGAAGACGACAAGGAGATCGATGGCCGTGCGTTCGGAACATGCCCTGTTCGTCGGGGAGTTCCTCCGTGATCCGGTGAAGACCGCTTCGGTGGTCCCGAGTTCGGCGGTACTGGCCGCGCGGATGGTGGCGGCGCTGCCCGAGCGCGGCGACCCTGTCGTCGTGGAACTCGGTCCGGGCACGGGGGCGTTCACCGCCGCCATCCAGGAGCGCCTGGCCGGGCGCGGGCGCCACGTGGCGGTGGAGCTGAACGACCGGATGACGGCGCACCTGCGCGGCCGGTTCCCCCGCGTCGAGGTGGTGACGGGCGGGGCGGACGAGCTCCCGGGGATCGTGGCCGACCGCGGCATCGCGGCGGCGGACCTGATCGTCAGCGGCCTGCCGTGGACGGTGTACTTCGGCGGGGAACGGGCACTGGCGTCGACGATCGCGTCGGTGCTGTCGCCGCAGGGCGCCTTCACGCAGTTCACGTACGCGTGGACGAGCTGGACCCCGCCGGCCCGGCGGCAACGGGCGCAGCTGCGGGCGGCGTTCGAGGAGGTGGTGCTCAGCCGTACGGTGTGGCGGAACGTGCCACCCGCGTTCGTCTACGTCGCCCGGCGCCCCCGCGTGCACGGACCGACCGGACCGGCCGGACCCGAAAGCGCGGAGCGGGCCCCGGCCGCGCTCCCAGCCGTGCGGTAGGGCGGCGCCGGCTCGGACGTCAGGAAGAGGCGACCTGTGCGCTCACCTCGGCGGAGTAGGTCAGCACTCGGGTGTAGACGCCGGGGAAGCCGGGACGGGCACAGCCGAGCCCCCACGAGATGACGCCGACCAGCACGCCGTCGACCACCAACGGCCCGCCGCTGTCCAGGGAGCAGGCGTCCACGCCGCCTTCGGGCAAGCCGGCGCAGACCATGCCGGGGGTCTGGACCTGCCGGGTGTGGGACGCGTAGGACACCTCGCAGTCCGCGTCCGCGACCATCGGGACCTCGGCGGTCCGCAGGTGGTCGGAGACGGGCCCGTCCTCCCGCGTCAGGCCCCAGCCAAGGATGCGGGCGGGGGTGCCGGGGACGTACAGATGCGTGTCGTTCGGCCCGGCGAACGGCACGGTCGGGAACGGCATTTCCTCGGCGAGGGTGAGCACGGCGATGTCGTGCACCTGCGGGCCCCCGTCCCAGTCGGGGTGCGTCCAGATGTCGGTCACCGCACGGTGTGTGCCACCGGGGCCCACGCGCTCCTCGCGCCCGCCTATCACCAGGAAGCCGTCGGGAGACGAGCCGCCCACGCAGTGGGCGGCGGTGACGACCTTGGTCGGTGCGACGAGAGCGCCGCCGCACCGCTGCACCTGTACGGAGGAGGCGCTGTCCGCGAGCTGCATCACGAACGGGTACGCGGCGGTGGTCGTGGATTCGCCGCCCACGACGAGCGTGGATGGCCCGCCGCCGGAGGCGGTGCCGGCGCTCGCGCTGCCGGGCAGGGTGAGCACGGCCGCCAGGCCGGCGGCGAGCAGGGCGAACGCCGCTTCGCGGCGGCGGGATAACCGGATGGACATGGAGCTCCCTCTTCAGTTCATGCATCGTGACGCTGCCGCCCGATCTCGGGCAACGCAGAGGCAACGCCGTTGTGACGGAAGGCATCGCGAGCTGCTGTGGCCCGACGCTAGTGAAGCCGCGGAGGGTTTGGCAGTGTGAGATTTTTCTGGCGGGTGGTCGGCGCGTCCGGAGGACTGGTCACCACCACCGACGATCGGGCCCCCCGAAGCGGTGTCACCGGTAGGGTCGTTGCGGTCATGACCCGTCGCGGACGTGGGGGAACGCGCTCCGGGATGTCACGGGGGAATTGCCGTGCGGAATGGTTTCCCAGTCGGGGAGGGTATGTGAAAAGGGAATTGCTCCGGTTGCCCTTGGACGGAGGCGGCTCGATCCTGGTCGATGCCGATCCGGGTCCGGACGAGGAGGGGCCGGTGAAGGCCGGGCGGGTCGCCGACGCCGTTCGGGAACTGCCGCGCAGCCTCCAGGACGCCCTGGCGCCGGTCGGCTCGACGGCGCGGGCGGTGCTGGGCCGGCTGAAGGAGACCGGGGCCGACGAGGTGGAGGTGGAGTTCGGGGTGGATCTGTCGGCCGAGGCGGGTGTGGTCATCACCAAGAGCCAGGCGTCCTTCCACCTGAAGGTCCGGGTGTTGTGGCAGCGGGACGGTACGGAGCCCGGCGAAACGGCGGGCGGGGAGGCCGACGCCGCTCAGGCGTGAGACGACGGAGCCGGGGGGACGGCGAGCGTGGAACGAACGCTTGAACTGAGGTACAGGGGCGACGAGGATCCCGTACGGGCGGCCGTGGTCCAGGTCCGGGACGCGAGCGGTCGCGTGGTCGGCGCGGGATTCCTGGCCGGGCCGGGGACCGTGCTCACCTGTGCGCACGTGGTGGAGGCGGCGGGGCAGGGGCCGGGTGGCGAGGTGGAGCTGGTCTTCCCGCAGTTGCCGCGCGAGCCGCGCGCCCGGGGGCGGGTGCTGCGCGACGGCTGGCGTGCCGTCGACCGGGAGGATGTCGCGGTCCTGCGGCTGGCCGAGACACCCCGGGGCGCCCACCCCCTGGGACTCGCCCCCGCGGCCGAGTGCCGTGGGCACGGGGTGTCCGTCTTCGGGTTCCCGGCCGGGGCCCGGGAGCAGGGCCATCCCGTCAGGGGGGTGGCCAACGGCGTGTACCGGTCCGGCAAGGCCGGGCCGCTGCTCTACCTGGACCGGGCCAACGGGGTGACCACCGGATACAGCGGCGGGCCCGTGGTGGACGTCGACCTGGGCCTGGTGATCGGCATGGTCACCGAGATCCGCGCGCCCGACGCGCATCTGCGCGGCCAGGACGTCGCGTGCGCGACTCCCGTCGAGGTGCTGCGCCAGTCGTGGCCCGAGCTGACCGTTCAGCAGCACGTCTGTCCCTACCGGGGACTGGAGTCGTTCGCCCGGCAGCACGCGGAGTTCTTCCACGGCCGTGACGTACCCGTGGAAGGGGTGCTGCGCGCGTTGAGCGGGCCGGGGGTCCTGCTGCTGGGTCCTTCGGGGTCGGGGAAGAGCTCGCTCGTCCACGCCGGGGTGCTGCCCGCGCTCACCGCGGGCCGGGTGCCCGGCGCCGAGCGGTGGCTTCCGGTCACCGCCCGACCGGGGCAGGACCTGGTGGACGGGCTGGAGAGGGCCGGGCTGTCGGGGGCCGGGACGCTCGGTCTCGCGGGAGCGGCGGAACGTCTTCTGGCCGGGCAGCCGCGGTACGACCGGGTGCTGCTGGTCATCGATCAGTGCGAGGAGTTCTTCGCCGAGCACGCCGGGGCGCCGATCGCGGGCGGCGGGAGTCCGGACGTTCTGGATCAGCTCGCGGCGGCGATCGACTCGCACGCGCCGCTCAGCGTGGTCCTGATCATGCGGAACGACTTCTATCCCGCGCTGGCCGCCGCCGCGCCGCGCCTCCTCGACGTCCTCCAGCGGATTCGGGGCATCGTCAACATCCCCGGCACGCTGGGCGTCCCGGAGCTGGAGGCCATCATCACCGAGCCCGCCGAGGCGGTCGGCCTTCGCCTCCAGCCGGGACTCGCCGAGCAGATCATCCGCGACCTGCTGAACACCGCTCCGGAGGGGCCCGGAGCACGGGCGGTTCCGGTGGCCGTGCTCCCCCTGCTGGAAGTGGCCCTGACCCGGTTGTGGGAGGGCCGGTCGCGGGGCGCCGGGACCCTCACGCTCCACTCCTACCAGGGGGTGACCGGCAGCCTGAACGCCTGGTGCGAATCCGTCTTCGCCGGCCTCCGCGAGGACCAGCGCCGGGTCGCCTCCGGCATCCTCACCGCTCTGGTCCGGCCCGGTGATGCCGCTCGGGCGATTCCGCCCACGCGTCAGCGGAGGTCCGTGGACGAGCTGCGGGACCGCGCCACCGACCCCGCCCTGCCCCGGCACCTGTTCGATGAGACGCTGCGGATACTCACCACCCAGCGGATCGTCGTGGTCGACGGCGCCGGTGGATCCGGCCCCGGGGCCGGGGCGGCGGTGGTGGAGCTCATCCACGAGACGCTGATCCGCGAGTGGCCCCGCCTGCGCCAGTGGGTGACCGAGGACGGGGAGTTCCAGGTCTGGCAGGAGTACGCGGAGGACAAGCACCGGAAGTGGGCAGGCAGCAGGAATCCGGCTGACCTGCTCACCGGCACCGACCTGGAACAGGGAATCGAGTACCAGGGGAAGGGCCGGGGCCTGACCGCCTCGCTCCGCGCGTTCCTGGCCGCGAGCCGGCACCGGCAGCGGGCCGGGGTCCGCCGGGCGCGCACCGTCGCGGCCGTGCTCGCCGGCCTGCTCGTCGTCGCCCTCCTCGCGGCGGGCCTCGCCTTCCAGGCCCGGCAGAGCGCCATCGACGCGCAGCAGACCTCCGTCTCCCGCCAACTCGCCGCCCGTTCCTCGGCCATGCTCGGCATAGACGAGGACCTCGCCGCCCTGCTCGCCATCCAGGCGTACCGTACGGCCCCCACCACCGAGGCCGCCGCCAGCCTCGACGCCGCCGCGGGAACGCCCCTGCGCTACGTCTACAACGGGCACCGGGAGAACGTGGTCTCCCTGGCCTTCGGCGGAGGAAACGTGCTGGTGACCAACGCCGACGACGGATCGGTCCACCTCTGGGAGACCGATGGCACGCACCTGACCACGATCGCCGACGTGGGCCTGACCGACACGGTGGCGTTCAGCCCCGACGGCACCACCCTCGCCACCGGCGGCGAGGACGGCAAGATCCAGCTGTGGGACCACACCGAGGGGGAACTCGTCCGGACCGAGGCGTGGATCGCCCCGTTCGGCGTGACCACCCTGGCGTTCAGCCCGGACGGAGCCACCCTCGCCGCCGGCGGCGGCCAGGACGTCCGGCTGTGGGACACCGAAGGGGACTTCATCCGGTCCCTCGGCGACGGGGCTCCGGCGCTGGACGGCGCGGTCATGTCGATGGCGTTCAGCCCCGACGGCCCCCTCGCCACCAGCACCGACGAGGGCGAGGTCCATCTGTGGGACGCCGAAGGGGAGTTCATCCGGGCCGTCGAGGACGACGACGGGGTCGACGTGGACAGCGTGGCGTTCAGCCGGGACGGCACCACCCTCGCCGCGGGCGGCGAAGACCGGTACGTCCGGCTGTGGGACATGGAGGGCGAGGAGGAGGAGCCCCGGCGCCTGCTGTCCGGCCACACCGACAGGGTGACCTCGGTGGCGTTCAGCCCCGATGGCAGCACCATCGCCACCGCCAGCCGGGACGACACGGTACGGCTGTGGGACAGCGCGGAGGGCACGCTCTACCGCACCCTCATCGGCCACAGCGGCGCGCTCAACACGCTGGCGTTCAGTCAAGACAGCGCCATCCTCGCCACCGGCAGCGACGACGATTCGGTGCGCTTGTGGGACATCGAGGAGATCCACCCCCTGGCCACCGGATACACGACGGCCCTCAGCGCGGATGGCACCCGGGTGGCGACCGGCGACAACCTCGGATCCACCTCGCTGGTCTCGTTGGACGGTTCACCCCCCCTCACCTACGAGGCCGGTCCGGATTGCGCCATCACGTCGTTGGCCCTCAGCGCGGAGGGCGAAGCGCTCGCCGTCGGATGCTTCCCCTCCGGTGTGATGACGGCCGATCCGTCCGGCGACGTCGGCCTCCTGGAACTCGACGGGTCCGCGATGGACTGGTTCGACGCGGATACCGTGGTGTCGCTCGCCTTCGGCCCGAACGGCGCGTCCCTCGCCGTCGCGTTCGAGTCTGGCGACATCTGGCTGGCGGACACCCGCACCCACCCCGGCCGTCTCACCCACCGCGTCGCCGAGTTCGGCGACCTGGCGGCGTTCAGCGCGGACGGCGAAACCCTGGCCGTCGGTGTGGGCACCACGGTCGAGCTGTGGGACGTCGACACGGGTGAGCTCCTGGACACCCTCGAAGGCCACCGCGACTCCATCGCGTCGCTGGCGTTCAGCCCGGACGGCACGACCCTGGCCACCGGCGCCCGGGACGACGAGGTGCGGCTGTGGGATCTCACCGGAGACGACCGGTCCCCGGTGACCCTGCCCGGTCACCGCGACTGGGTGGGGGCCGTGGCGTTCAGCCCGAACGGCAGGATCCTGGCCTCCGGCAGTGACGACGGGACCGCGCGCCTGTGGGATGTGGACGCGGAGAAGTCGCGCGCCGTCCTCACCGGACACGCCGGATTCGTGCAGCAGGTGGCGTTCGACGAGGAGGGGACCACTCTCATCACCGCCAGTGGTGACAGCACCGCGCGCCGGTGGGACGCCCGCCTCCTCACCCCCCAGGAGGCCATCGAGGAGATCTGCGCCTCCATCCACCGCGATCTCACGGATCAGGAGCGCTCCGACCACCTGCCGGACCGCGCGCACGAGGGGCCCGCGTGCCCCCCTCGCTGACCCGCACGACGCGGGCCGCGACCCCGCTGCCGGTCGAGACGGGTCCGCGGCCCAGCTGAGCTCAGGGCCGCCGCCGGAACGGGGCGAGTGTGGCACGCGCGAGGTCGGCGGCGCCCCAGTCGGGGTCGAACTGGGCGATCACGGCCAGGTGCTGGCGGAGTTGGAGGATCGGCATGCGTGCGCGCCAGTCGCGGTCGAGCCCGGTCAGCTCGGCGTACAGCCCGAAGAACACGTGCGCCTCGGGCGGCGGCGCCGTCGTCCACAGGTGGGCCAGGTCGACCTCGGCCCACGTGTACGACACGGCCGGGTCGATCAGCGCGGGCCGCCCGTCGGGGGTGGCCATGACGTTCAGCGCCCACAGGTCGCCGTGCGTCAGGCACGCGGGCCCGGCCGGCAGCAGCTCGGGCAGCCGGTCGCACAGCCGCTCAAGCGCCGCCCGGTCCGCGGCGTCCAGCGCCTCCCGGACGCGACGCTCGCCGAGCCAGCGCAGCAGGCGGTGCCGGGCGAAGAACGCGAACCCGTCGTCGTCCCAGGTGTTGACCTGCCGACGACGGCCCAGCCAGTTGTCCCGGTGCCACCCGAATCGGGGGTGGCGCGTGGTGGTGTGCAGGTGGGCGAGCGCGTGCGCGAGCTGTTCCCAGAAGGCTCCGGTGCCCGGCCGGGGCCGCAGCACGGACAGCACGAGCAGGTCGCGGTCCGCGAGGATGATCTCGGGCGTGGGGACGCCGCCCGCCTCGCGCAGCACCGTCAGCCCCTCGGCCTCCGCGGCGAAGGCGTCGTCCGACGGCGGCTCGCCGAACGCCCTGACGAACGCCTTGACGAACACCGACGTGCCGTCGCCGCGGCGCGCGAGCCCCGCGGTCGCGGCGAGGCCCCCGCTGACCGGCTCGACCGCGACGACGTCGGTCAGGCCGGCCGCGTGCAGGCGTGGGAGCAGGAAGGACGTCGCGTCTGTCACGGGGGCGCCGCTCCTTTCAGCGTCGGCCCGCGCGGGTGCCTCGCGGGTCACGTAGATCCTGCACCACAACCTCCGCCCCGTCCGCCGCGAACCGTTGACGGCCCGACGCCGAACCCTTAACGTCCGTGCTCTCAACTTCCGGGAATCTTCCGGAAGTTTTCGGGACAGCCGATCATCTGGGAGAGCACCGATGAGATCCGTCCGTTCTGCCGCCATCGCGCTCGCCTCCGCCGCCCTCGCCCTGCCGCTGGCGGCGGCACCGGCCACGGCCGATCCCCACGACCGCCAGGACCGCCAGGAGACCCCCCGTTCCTGGCACCCCTCACACCGGCCGTTCGACCGCCTGCGCTGGGCCGCCCCCGAGGGGTTCGTGGTGGGAACCGCCGTCGCGGGCGGCGGGCACCACCTGGAGCAGGACTACCCGGACCCGTTCACCTACGACCGGGAGTACCGCGGGGTCCTGGGCCGCCAGTTCAGCTCGGTCTCCCCCGAGAACCAGATGAAGTGGGAGTTCATCCACCCCGAACGGGACCGCTACGACTTCGGGGCGGCGGACGCCATCGTGGACTTCGCCGAACGCCACCGCCAGGTGGTGCGCGGGCACACCCTCCTGTGGCACAGCCAGAACCCCGCGTGGCTGGAAGAGGGCGACTTCACCGACGACGAGCTGCGCACCATCCTCCGCGAGCACATCACCACGGTCGTCGGCCGTTACGCCGGCCGGATCCAGCAGTGGGACGTGGCGAACGAGATCTTCGACGACCAGGGCCGGTTGCGCACCCAGGACAACATCTGGATCCGCGAACTCGGGCCGGGCATCGTCGCCGACGCCTTCCGCTGGGCGCACCAGGCGGACCCGGAGGCGAGGCTGTTCTTCAACGACTTCGGCGTGGAGAGCGACAACGCCAAGAGCGACGCCTACCACGCGCTCGCCCAGGAGCTGATGGCCCAGGGAGTGCCCGTGCACGGGTTCTCGGCACAGGCCCACCTGAGCACCCGCTACGGATTCCCGGGCGACCTTGAGCAGAACCTGCGCCGGTTCGACGAACTCGGCCTGGAGACGGCCATCACCGAGCTGGACGTGCGGATGGACCTGCCGGAGAGCGGCCGACCCACCCACGCGCAGCTGCGGCAGCAGGCCGACTACTACGAGCAGGCGCTGTCGGCCTGTCTGGCCGTGCCGGGCTGCGACTCGTTCACCATCTGGGGCTTCACCGACCGGTATTCCTGGGTGCCGGTGTTCTTCGAGGGCGAGGGCTCCGCCACCGTGATGACCGAGGACTACGTCCGCAAGCCTGCCTACGACGCGCTCCTCTCCACCCTGCGTGAGGCGCGGTGGAACGGGGACGGCCACCACCGCCGCGACCGCCCGTAGCGACCGGCTCCCATTCTCTCCGCGTCTCGGCCCGTTCATTCGATCCGCACTTTCGAGATTCGGAAACGAGTTCTTATTGCTCTTCCGGGTCTTCGCCTCGTCACAGTTCTGTCATCGAGGGTTCCCGCCGGAATTCCTCACCCCTAGAGTGAAAGGAGGACGCTACACACAATGGGGGGGTGAGGCCGATGTCCGTCGTAGAGATCGTCGTAGCGCTCATCACGTCCGGGCCCGCATACATCCTGGCCTTGCATGCCATCCGCCATGAGCAACGAGAGCGTCGGCAGTCGTCGCGCGAGCAGTCCGGCAGCTGCGGGGCCCATCCCCCGCCGGAGAGGGATGGGGCCTGGGCTCTGGCGGCCTGACCGCTCTGCGCCCGTTTCTCCGGACCTCGCGCCGAATCCGCCGTGCGCCGCAGCCGGAATTCCCGCCGCGGCGGAGCGGGGAATATCCCGCACACGGTGCCCCATTCGGCCGGGCGCGTCACCGGGTCAGCCGCAGAAGTCCCGGTGCGCGAGGTCGGGAAAGAGATCCCGCCACCGGCCCCGCGCGCCTATGGGTCGCGTAAGGATCGGCCATCGCTCGAAGAGAGGCGGCGGCCGGTAGATGTGGCACCCGGCACGGCCTCCCGTCCGCAGAAAGGTGCCACCCATGAACGCCACGTCCCGACGATCCGTCCTCGGCCTGATCGGAGCGGCCCCCCTGGCGGCCGGGGGCGTGGCCGGCGCCTCCGCCCCGGCCGCCCGGGTGCCCCGTGAGCTCCGCCCGGGAGGTGAACTCGACCGGTACCTCACGGAGCTGGCGGAGGAGGGCACGTTCACCGGCAGCGTGCTGCTGACCCACCGGGGCGACACCGTCCTGGCCCGCTCGCACGGAATGGCCAACCGGGACGCGGGGATCGCCAACGCCCCGGACACGATCTTCCACCTCGGCTCGGGCACCAAGCTCTTCACCGCCGTCGCCGTCGCCCAACTCGCGCGGCGCGGCGCTCTGCGGTTCCAGGACCCGATCGGCAGGTATGCCGACGGTTTCCCCCCGGAGATCGCCGAGACCGTCACCGTGCACCACCTGCTCACCCACTCCGCGGGCATGGGGAACTTCCAGCAGTCGGCCGAATACCAGGATCAGGCGCCCACGTGGGAGACCCACGACGAGATGATGAACGGCATCCTGGACATCGTCCGGGCGACGCGGCTCGACTACGCGCCCGGCGCGGGCCAGCGCTACAGCAACTCCGGCTACGTCACCCTCGGCGCCGTCCTGGCCGGGGCCGCCGAGCGGAACTACTTCGCGTACATCAGGGAACACGTCTTCCAGGCCGCGGACATGACCACCGCGGACTTCTCCAGCAAGCACGAGTGGCGCACGAATCCGCTGTTCGCCCGCCCCTACACGCACCAGGACACGGAGTCGGAGGAGCCCGTCGACGCGATCGAGCGGCACGACTCCACCGGCACCCCGGCGGGTGGCTCCTTCGCGAGCTGCCGCGACCTGGACCGCTTCTGCCAGGCCCTGCGCTCGGGCGACCTGCTGGACCCCGCCTCCGTGTCGCTGGTGCTGACCCCGAAGGCCCCGCTGCTGCGTCCGCCGCCGCAGGAGCCGCCGACCCGGCCCACGGCGGAGGGAGCCGAGGCGTTCTACACCTACGGCGCCTCCACCTACGTCGCCGGGGACCGCTGGGCGGTGGAACGCGGCGGCGATTCCCCCGGGGTCTCCGTCGGCTTCACCGTGTTCCAGCCGGACAACGACTGGGTGCTCGTCTCCCTGAGCAACGTCGACGCGCTGCCCCGGGACGGCCAGAAGATATCGCCGGCCCGCCTCATCACGGACGAGGCGACGCGCATCCTCGGCGAGCGGTGAGACCCGGCCGCCGTCCGGCACCCCCTACCGCTGCCGCGATCCCGTCACTCGACTGACCGAACCCCGCACCTCTGACAGGATCGTGCGCATGACTGGCTCCTCATCAGGTGCGGTCCCGCGGTCCGAGGCGCTGATGGCGTGGGCGCGGGGGGCGGGCTTGGTGACGGACCCCCGCGAGGAGCGGCGTCTTGCCGCGATGCGGTTGGAGGTGCTGGCCGGTGGCGCCGTGCCGGGGGGCCGCGCGGCGGACGTCGCGCTGACGACGCAATGGGCGGCGTTCATCTGCTGGGTGGACGATCACATCGACCGGCGCGGGCTGGGGTCCGTCCCGGGTGAACTGGAACGGTTCACCGCGTCGTTGCGCCGGGTGCTCGCGCCCGGCGAACGGTCGGGTGCGGCGACGGCTCCGCACGCGCTGGTGCTGGCGGGGCTGTGGGAACGCACGGCTTCGGGCATGTCCGCCGGGTGGCGGGAGCGTTTCACCGCGGATTACACCGACTTCCTGGACGCGTCCGAGGAGGAGGTGGCCCTGCGTCGCGCCGGGGCCCGGCTGCCGCTGAGGGAGTACGTTCGCCTGCGGCGTCGCACGATCACCCTGCTGCCCATGCTGGACGTGCTGGAACACACCGGCCACGCCCCCCTGGTGGAGGCGCCGGGGGTGAACGCCCGGGTGCGGGACCTGCGGTGGGCGGTGGCCGATGTCGCGGGCTGGGTGAACGACCTGGCCTCGGGGGCCGACGACGCGGCGGTGGGCCAGGACAACCTGGTGGCGGTCGTGGCCCGGGAGTACGCCTGCTCCCCCGCACGCGCCCGCGGGCGCGTGGCGGCCATGATCAGGGAACGCCGCTCCGGACTCGCCACCACCGCGGCGGAGTTGCGGGCGGGCTCCGGCCTGCTGCGGGAGCGTGGCGAGGACCTGCGCCGCCACGTTGATCTGGTGGAGACGTTCATGGCCGCGACTCTGCGCTGGCTGGCCACCACCGGGCGTTTCGCCCCCGGCACCCGGGCGCATACATCCGTTGGGCCGGCGGAGCCGCCCGCTTGACAGCCGGACCTCTGTCACCAGACGCGGCCGGGAAGCGACCACGTCCAGGACGGACCCCCATGCGCATACCTTCCGCCCCCGGCGGCCTGCCGTACTGGCCCCGTACCGCGTTACCCTCCGGCCTGGTTCCCGCCACCGTCCGGCTGCGCGACCGCCTGCTCGCCCGGGTCGGCTCGGACGGGGCGGTGCGCGCCCCGTGCGACAGCCGTGTCCTGGAGACCGCCCTGATGCTGGCCCTCCTGGACCGCACCGGCCGGGAGCCCGCCGCGCGGAGCCGTTTGGCCGCCTGCCTGTCCACGCACCGCGACGCGTCCGAGCCGCTCGACCGGCTGCTGGCGCTGGCCGCCCTGGACGGCCGGGCGGTGAGGGACCACCTGGACGTGGACGCGTTCGTCGCGAGGGCGCCGGAGTTCACCGGCCCCCGTAAACGCGCCTTGCTGCACGCGGTCCTCCTGCTGCTCGGCGCCGCCCCCGCCCCACGCTTCCCCGCCCCCGAAGCGTTCTCCCCGAACGGCCTGCACAGCTGGGCGCGCGTCCAGGTCACCGCGGTCAAGGTCATCCTCGCCCACGCGTGCGGCACCCCCGGCCGCGTCGAGGAACGCGATCTGGAACTGCTGCGTTCCACCCAGCGTGCCGGGGAGGTGTGGGAGGGCAACCTCCTCATCCACCTGTCGGTGTTGCACGCCCTGGCCCCGCTGCCGCGTCACGACCGCCTGGTCTCCCATGGGATCCGCACCGCGCTTCAGCACCAACGCGCCGACGGCGGGATGCCGTTCATCCGTGACGAGGACACCTGGGTCACCGCCACCGCCGGGGTCGCCCTGCACGCCGCCGCGGCTCCCCCGGCCGCCGTGAACGCCGTCGCCCGGCGCCTCGCCCGCATCCAGCATCCCGGCGGCGGCTGGTCCTACACCGACGGCGCCCGACTCGCCGACGTGGACTGCACCTCGGTCGCCGCCGAAGTCCTCCACCTGGCGGGCCACGGCACCCACCACGCCCGGATCGACCGCGCCCTGGGCGCCCTGCACCGCCTGCGGGGCAACGATGGCGGGTTCCCCACCTACCTGGCCGGGGCGCCGTCGGAGGCGGGCATGACCGCCGCCGCCGTCAACGCCCTCAGCACGCGGGGACCGGTGCACCGGGCCGCGCTGGGTGCGGCGGTCGCCTGCCTCGCCTCGCAGCAGCGCCCCGACGGTTCCTTCCCTCCGGACTGGAGCCGCAGCCGGCTGCACACCGTCTTCCGGGCCACCCTCGCCGCCCGCCACCACCTCGGCACGAGCACCGCCGAAGGCCCCGCGCAACGCGTCATCCGGCGGGCCGTCACATTGGTGCGGGCCTCCCAGAACCCGGACGGCGGCTGGGGCCAGCAGGACGGCGACGCCAGCGACGCCCTGAGCACCGCCTACGCCCTGATCACCCTCAGCACGCGGGCCCCGGCGACTCCCACCGTCGCGCGGGGCGTTGACTACCTGCTCGCCCAGCAGCGCACCGACGGGTCCCTCACCAGCGTCCCGGACTCGATCGGGCCCCGCCCCTTCGGCTTCAGCGTCCCGGCACTCGCCGACGTCTTCGCGCTCCTCGCCCTCGGCCACCTCACCCGGCGCCTGGCCCCCGCACCGCCGGCGCGGATACGGGCCGCACGGTCCGTCGCTCTGGAGGAGCCCGCCGCTCCCCGGTGACCCGGCCCTCCACCGCCCGAACC
>NZ_LAVK01000092.1 GCF_001083795.1 Streptomyces sp. SBT349 | reverse complement strand
CCCTCGGCCTGACCCCATCCCCCAACCCGTCCACGTACGTCACCAACCCCCACACGTGGTCGGACCCCCTGGGCCTCGCGCCCTGTCCGGCCAATCTGGCACTGGGAATTCGCGACGAGGGTCTCCGAGGGTTTGCAGACAACAGGGGATACACCCACTATCTCGACAACCAGCACACGTGGGAAAATGAGGTATGGGCCGCGACACGCAATCCAGCTGTGCATCTGCACATTTCCATGGACGGCTTCGCCGGGTCAACGCCCGCTGAACGATTCATCAACGCTTATCGTGAGGGTTCCGGCACTAACTGGTGGGCCACGGAAAGGGAGATGTTCCACGTCGGAGAGGCCATCCGACGCGAGTACCGCGGCTGGGACAGCATCACATTCTATGAGAACGGGAAGCCGGTGACTGTTCCCGAGCCCTCTTCGTGGCCCCGACTCGAAAGGTGATCGTGAAAGAAATCGTGGCCTGGGACAGGAGGTTCCAGGTGTGGCAGTACACCGTGAGTCACGCGGTTTTGCTGCTCAGGAGTTATCACCCTCAGAAATACGGAACCCGTATCGATGTCGCTTTTCACGCCGTCTCCCAGATGAAGCTGCAGCCGAGCTTTGAGCCGCTGGCCATCCACCGGGCCGACGAGGAGGAAGCGGCTCAGTTTCTTGGCGCCCAACTACCGTCCTATGGTTCCCTCTTCCTCCTCAACGACGGCAGCCACTACGTCTGCGCCTCCACGTGCTCCTGGCACGAGGACCAGGGCGACCACAGGACACCCTCCCGCTTCGGCCCCCTGCGCGGCACCGAATGAGGGCTGGGGACGGGGCGGGCCACCGCGCCCGGCCGGCGTCGAAGGAGGAGACGTGTGGCGCGACCTGATCCAGGGGCTCAGCGGCGAGTGCGCATTCGGCGAACCGGCTGGTGAGGGGGCCGTCGACGACATCGAGCGTCGGCTCGGGCAGGAAGTCCCCGTCTCGCTCCGTGCCCTCCTCCTCGAATCAGACGGCGTCAAGGGCACCTACGGCCTCGATGTCGTCTGGTCCGCCGATCGGATCGCCTCGGAGAACGAGACCTTCCGCGCACATCAGCCCTTTGCCGAGCTCTACATGTCCTTTGACGCGCTGATGTTCTTCGGGGACAACGGCAACGGGGACCAGTTCGCCTTCATCCGCACGAAGAGCCGCGGGGACGACATCTTCGTCTGGGATCACGAGACGGACGAGCGCATCCTGGTCGCTCATTCTCTTGAGCAGTACCTGACCCGGTGCTTCGACCCGGCCACGGCCGGGACGGACTGGTATCGATGAGAACAGCGTGACCTGACGCCACGGTCTCCCCGTGCGACTCCGCCAGCGGGAGCCGTTGGGAACCTGCCGGGTCATCGCCGCCCGCACCCGGCTCCGGGGCGGATCCTGTGGCATCCGTTCGGGGAGCCGGTGTCCGGCGGTCGCGCCGCCGTGCGGGTGGTCCGGTGTCAGGCGGCGTCCTCGTCGCCCGTGGTCAGGGTGACCGTGTTGGATGCGTTCCCGTGGGTGAAGGCCCGGATCCGGTAGGAGGCGTGCTTCTCCTCGGGGAGGGTGATCAGGCCGTAGGAGTTGACGTCGGGGTCGAGCAGCGCGATCGGGCCGTAGAAGGTGCCGTCGCCCTCGACGCGGGATTCGAGGAGGAAGCCCTCCTCGTTCTCCGAGCGATCGGTCCAGGTGAAGTGGATGCCGTTGGCGTGCTTGACCGCCGCCTCCAGGTCGGTGGGCCTGGCCTCGTCCGGCGCGGCGACCGGGTGGCCGGGGACGGTTGCGTCCTCCCGGGTCACGGGCGCCAGCCACGCGTGGCCGGTGTCCTCGTCCTCGGGCGTCAACTCGCCCTCGGGCAGCGCCACCTCCACCGGCTCGGAGGCCGGTCCCGTGAACGCCCGGAGCCGGTAGTGGAACGGCGTGCGCGGCATCAGGTCCGGGTGGCGGAACGTCGTCACCTCGGGTGGGAGGTACTGGAGCGGCGTCCACGGGCCGCCCTCCTCCGTCGCGAACTCCAGGACCCAGCCGTCGACTTCGGCCGGGGCCGCGCTCCAGGCGAGGTCGATGTCGGTGGGGGTGGTGAGGGTGGCGCGCAGGGTGGTGGCCCCGGCCGGGGAGGAGGCGCCTCCCCGGCCGGGGTCGTCGTCCGGTGGCGAGCCCGAGCAGGAGGCCACCGCCAGGACAAGGGCGAACGGCAGGGCCGCGCGCGGTACATGGTTCACGCCGACCTCTCGCCTACCTGCGCCAGAACTGCACGCCGCTCCACACGACGGTGGCGGGCCCCTGACCGCTGTCGGTCCGGTAGGCGCCGAACTTGTCGTAGAAGCTTCCGCCGGGACTGTCATAGGTGTGCACGCGCGACCCGTTGATGTAGGTCCGGTGCTGACTGCCCACGTCGTGAACGGTGTTGACGCGCACGGTCGCGCCGATCGTTCCCGCGTTGGAGAGGGTGTCGCCCCCGTGAACGGCGTACAGCCGGCCGCCGCGCTCGGCCGCGAGCATGAAGTACGCCCCGGAACCCGACTCGTGGAACGTCTGCTTGAGGCTGATGCGCGTGCCGCTCATGCTGTCGATGCGGAAGTACCCCTCGAACTGCCGGGAGCCTCCCGTGTAGGTGTCGTACCGGCGTTCAGCGCGCTGGTCGCCGCTCGCGGTGGAGCAGGTGAGGCGGAACGTCAGGCCGTCGACCTGGCCGCAGCCGCGCTCCTGGACCGCGTAGCCGGGCGAGGTGGAGATCCATCCGCCGGGCTCGACCTCGGCGGAGGCCGGGCCCGCGGTGACGACGGAGGTGGCCGCCGCCGCCGCGAGCACGGCAAGCGTTCGCAGGCTTCTGCGCATGCTTCACTTCCCTGTTCGGTGGGGGTGCCCTCGCCCCGGCGCGCCGGCGTCCGGAGGTCGGGTCGTGGGGTCGTGAGTGGAAGTGAGGGGACGATAGGACTAGACCAAGTCCCCGTCAAGGGGTCTATACCAAACGGCCGGACCGCGGGCGGTGGCCCGGGACCGGAGAGGGTCCGGATGGGAGCCGGAGAGGGTCCGGACAGCGGCCGGATGGGGGCCAGCTGACGACCGATCGGCGGCGGGCCGGCGGACACCGCCCGTTCGCCCGGCGCCGCATCGTTGACATGGCCATGATGCTGGCCCGAGGGTGGATCCCGGCGCGCGCTCGACCCCACGGGGCGCGCGCACGGCAACTGCGAATGGAGAAGCGTGTTCAGACGATCTTCCCCACCCGGACGGCTGGGCGTCACGGCCCTGGCGGGCATGGCCCTCGCCGCGCTGCTCGCCACGGGAGCGCCCGCGTCCGCCACCGACGGCACCGCCGCCGCCTCCGAACCGGTCAACGCCGCGTTCAGCGAGGCCGCCGCGGAGTACGAGGTCCCCAGGGACCTGCTGGTCGCGGTCGGCTACGGCGAGACCCGCCTCGACGACCACGACGGACTGCCGAGCCAGGCGCGCGGCTACGGAGTGATGCACCTGGTGAGCAATCCGACCCACACGTCGCTGGAGACGGCCGCCGAGGAGACCGGCCTGCCCGAGGCCGATCTGCGGAGTGACACCACCGCGAACATCCTCGGCGGAGCCGCGGTTCTACGCGTGTACGCCGACGAGGCGGGCCTCTCGGCCGCCGACCGCGGCGACCTCGACGCCTGGTACGAGGTCGTGGCCCGCTACGGCGGCGCGGGCGAGGACGCCACCGCGCGGTTGTACGCCGACGCCGTCTACGAGCTGCTGGGCGACGGCATCCGGGCCCCGGTCGACGGCGGCGAGACCGTGGAGGTCGCGCCGCGCTCGGTCGATCCGGAACGCGGCCCCTACGCCGCGGCCGACCCCGGCGTGCTCAGCGAGGACTACCCGCCGGCCCGGTGGGTCGCGGCGAACTCCGCCAACTACGCGAGCGGCAGGTCGGCGGACATCGACGCCGTCGTCATCCATGTCACCCAGGGCTCCTACGCCGGGACGATCAGCTGGTTCCAGAACCCGTCCTCGCAGGTCAGCGCGCACTACGTGGTGCGCTCCTCGGACGGCGAGGTGACCCAGATGGTGCGCGACCGCGACACCGCCTGGCACGCGCGTTCGGGCAACGCGTACAGCGTCGGCATCGAGCACGAGGGCTGGGTGAACGACCCGTCGTGGTTCACCGACTCGATGTACCGCTCCTCGGCGGCGCTGACCAGCCACCTCGCCGACCGGTACGCCATCCCCAAGGACCGGCAGCACATCGTCGCCCACTCCGAGGTACCGGGCAACGACCACACCGACCCGGGCCCCCACTGGGACTGGAACTACTACATGGAACTGGTCGGCGGCGACCCGGGCGACCCGGGCACCCCGGGGCTCGACTTCCCCTCCTACCAGACCCTCCGGTCGGGCTCGACGGGCGCGCAGGTGGCGGCGGTTCAGCACCTGCTCAACCTGAACGGTCACAACGCCGGGGCCACCGACGGCGACTTCGGCCCCGCCACCGAGACCGCGGTCCGCTCGTTCCAGACCGCGCGGGGCCTGGGCTCGGACGGCGTCGTCGGGCGGCAGACATGGACGGCGCTGCTCTCCGCGGGCGCCAAGACCTCACTCGGCCCGGGCAGTTCGGGTGAGGCCGTCTCCCGGCTCCAGCGGGCACTGACCGCCGCGCTGGGCAGAAGCGTCTCCATCGACGGCGAGTTCGGCCCGCTCACCCAGCAGGCGGTCACCGACTACCAGACCAGCCGCACGCTCGGCGTGGACGGGCTCGTCGGCCCCGAGACCTGGACGGCGCTCCAGGCGGGCCGGTAGGCCACGGGCCGGGCGGGGGCCACGCGCCCCCGCCCGGCCCGCGTCACAGCATTCGACTCCCCCCGTCGAAAGGCCAGTTCATGCGTAGACCGACAGGCGTGCTCCTGGGCGCGGTGGCGGCGCTCGCCACCCTGCTTCCGCTCTCACCCGCCGCCGCGGACGACGCGCGGGCGGACCGCGCGGGCGACGCCGCGGCCCAGGCGGTCGCTCCCGGCCTCGTGATCAACGACGACTTCCCCGACCCCGAGGTGTTCGCCGAGGGCGGCGCCTACCACGCCTACTCCACGAGTTCGCGCCACGGCCGGGTGCCCTACGCGACCGCGCCGGGGCCCGACGGGCCGTGGACCGTGCGCGGCGACGTCATGCCGACCGCCCCGGCCTGGACGGGCTCGGGCGGCTTCTGGGCACCGGACGTCTCCCGGCGGGCCGACGGCCGCTACCTCATGTACTTCACGGGCCCCGACGCGGCCTCGGGCCGCATGTGCCTGGGCGCGGCGCTGGCCGACGGCCCGGCCGGGCCGTTCACCGCCACCTCCGACCGGCCGCTGGTCTGCAACCCGGGCGAGGGCGGCGACATCGACCCGTCGAGCTTCGTGGACACCGACGGCACCCGCTACCTGCTCTACAAGAACGACGGCAACGCGGTCGGCCAGCCCGCGATCCTCTGGCTCCAGCGGACGGAGGCCGACGGCACCACGTTCGTCGGCGGGCGCACCGAGCTGCTGCGGAACAACCTGCCCTCCGAGGACGGCGTGATCGAGGCGCCCGTCCTGGTCAAACGGGCGTCCCAGTACGTGCTGTTCTACTCGGCCGGGGTGTACACGACGCCCAACTACCAGACGAGCTACGCCGTTTCACCGTCCCTCACCGGCCCGTACACGCGGGCGTTCCGGCCGCTGATGACGACGGCCAGCCTCGACAACGCGGTCAGCGGTCCCGGTGGCGCCGACATCGGGGACGGCCGGATCTTCTTCCACGGCGCCCTTCCGGCGGGCGGGCGCGGCATGTACGTGGCGGCGCTGGGGTGGGACGGGGACCACCCGGTGGTGCGGGGCAGCAGGGTCCGCCACGAGGCGGAGCGCGGCACGCTCAACCGGGCCTCGGTGCGCCAGACCGGCACCGCCTCGCAGGGCGCGGTGGCCGCGGGCATCGACCACGCCGACAGCTGGGTGGAACTGCGGGTGTTCGCGGCGGCCCCCGGCGCGCACACGCTGCACATCGGCTACGCGGCCGGATACGGCGAGGCCCAGCACACCCTGTCGGTCAACGGCACTCCCGCCGGCACCGTGACCTATCCGGACCGAGGCTGGGAGAACTGGACAGAGGTGTCGGCCCCGGTCCAGCTGACCGCGGGCGCCAACACCGTCAGACTCCAGTTCCTCGGCCGCTGGGCGGAGATCGACTACATCGAAGTGGCCTGACGCGAAGAAGCCTCGGCCGACCACACGTCACGCAGTGCGCCCGGTCCCCACTGCCGACCGGGCGCACAGCCGCCCCTCCCATCACAGGGAGGGAACCTGTGGAGAGGATCAACCGCTTCCCGCCCCGGGCAACGTCACGTATGTCGGCGACGACAAACGGTTGCTCGCCCGTCATGAGCTGATCGCGGCTTCGGCGCTAAGGGTGGCTTCTGATCTGCGGTTTTGTGGCGGCTGGGGTGCTCCGGGCGGGTCGCCGTCGCTACGGAGCGCCGCCCGCGCGGCCGGTGCAGAGGCGGACACCGGAAGCGCGGGCGGGGGTGTGGCGGTCCCGCCCACCTCCGGGGTTGTGAATCAGTGGGAGGCGGGCGGGCGCCCTGCCGTGGCCGGGACGTGCGATCCCCCGGGGTCCCGGCCGGTGAGAGGACGCAGGGGTCGGCCACACAGCGGCGGCAGGGCGGTTCAGAGTGGCGGGCCGTGGGTCCGTCGGCGGCGCGTCGGGGAGACGCGGCGTGTGATCCACAGGGTGGTGGTCCTGTTCATGGTGAACGCTTCGCCGCCTGTGAACTCCAGGCGGCGCCGGCCGTGGGCCAGGGCGAACATGTCTCGGACGGTGAACGGTTGTCCGCCGATCATCACCTCGTCACCCCGCCGGACGCTGTACACGTCCACCTCCAGGGGTACGGCGACCGTCCCGGGCGCGTGCGCGGTCACGAGGCGCTCCTCAGGTGCTCGGGCCGGTCGCGCTCGTACTGGTCGGCACGGGCCATGGCGTAGAGGTGGGCGAGGCAGGCGTCACAGGCGTAGATGTCCGCCGAGGCGTCACCGGCGGCGCCGGAGAGGGTGGCGCGGCCTACCCACATGACCGTCTGTTTGATCTCGGGGTCGCAGCCGATCCAGCAGCGGTCCAGGGTGCGTTCGTCCTGCCAGCGCTCGGGGTCGGGCGTGGTCAGGCGGAGTCCCTGCACGCCGGGTCACCCCCGTCCGGTACGGCCTGGAGCCGCCCGCGGGTCCGGGCGCGCAGCTCGGCGACGGCCTCTTGGAGTTCCCTGTGCGCGTGGGCCATCTCGTCCGCCGTCAGGAGCCAGTTCAGGGCGGTCAGGGCCCAGGCGGAGACGACGCGTTCTATTTGCGGTCGGAGGTCGGGGCGGGGGCCGAGGTGGGCGAGGCGGCGGATCAGGTGCTCGGGCATGTGCGGTTCGGGCGGGTAGTTCAACGGCTCGCCCGAGCCGAGCGGCGGGCGCTGCGCGAGGGGGATCCACCGGCCGGTGATGAGGCAGTCGGGGCCGACTGTGAGGATCAAGCCCTTGGGGTGCACCGCGACCGGGACCGGACGCGCATCCCGGATCCGCTCGCGGCAGTCGATGCACACCGGCACCAGGCGCGGATTCGCAAGCATCACCGGGCGCTCCCCGGACAGTTGTGCGGCACCAGCAATTCGACGGTGCCCCGGCAACCGGGGCACCACGCGCGAGCCATCACCGGCGGGCAGGTACGGCCGTCGATCAGGGTCGGCGGCTCGTCGGAGAGGGGCAACGGGGCGGGTTCGGGATCAGGCGTGCTGAGGGCTCTCGTCATGGTCGGCTCCTGGGGGAGGCTGAGACCAGTGACGCTACGGAGAGCGATCAGCCGTAAACAGACACGTGACATGCCTCGCGGGTCACTCTCGGGCGAGCGAGCATGCACGGAACGTGTACGTTACTGCACCCCGAGGAACTCCCCGATCTCCCGCTGATCCTGCGACAGCACAGCCCGCTTGCGTTTCCGCGCCGCCCGAAACACATCCCGCCCGAGCTGCTGGTGCCGCAGCCACTCCGGCGTCGTGCTGCGCAGCTCCGACAGCGCGCGGAACGCCTCCTCCGGGCGTCGGACCTTGGCCTCGGCGAGCGCCACATCCAGCATGTGCCGGTGTCTGTTGTCCGACGTCAGCGTCAGACTTCCCGGCAGCCGCTCAGACAGCATCAACACGCGGTCGTACCGCTTGGCGATCATGTTGTTCTCGATGCCCATCAGCGCGACCGACGACCAGTCGAACCGGCCGTAGCTGTGCGGGTCCGTCGCGGACGCGTCCCCCAGCGCAACAGCCGCCGCCCGCGCGATACGCAGCAACTGCCGGGCCTCCTGGTCCTTGGCGTTCCGGGCAGCGGAGGTGGATGCCCGAAGCAGCAGACGCCCCCACAGGCCGAGCTCGGCTCGGGTCGCCCGCGACAGGCGCGGCTCCACCTCGTCCGCCGTCGCGATCGACAGGCGCTCCGCCTCGTCGAAGCGCGACTGCCGCAGCAGCGTCCAGCCCTGGAGATAGACGCCTGCCGCTGCCCTCATCCGGTCCTCGGCGGCAACCGCGTCGCGCACGGCGTCGGCCAGCGCGACGTGCCCCAAGTCGTAGGCGCGGACCTGCGTCAGGTACCGTCCGGCCTCCAGCAGCGCCGTGGCACGGATCAGCAGGGCCTCACGACGCTCGGGCCCGCTGTCGAAGTGGTGCACGGCCTGGTGGGCCGCCGCGACGGCGCGGGGCAGCGCCGCACCGAGCGCGCGGTAGTCGTCCGCGTGGTAGAGCCCTGCGAGGGCGCCGACGGTCTCCTTGAGGTGGTCGAGGCGCGGCGCTTCGCCGGTGTCACCGAGGCTCGGGTGACCGGTGATGGTGACGGGCGGGGAGATCGCCTGTCGTAGCGGCATGAGCGCGATCGACCGGTCGCCTGCGTGCATGTCCGCGCCCAGTTCCAGCGGTTCGAACAGCTGGCTCGTGCGGAGTCCGAGAGCGCGCGCGATCGCGTGGTAGGTGTCGATGCGGCAGACGCCACCGCGCTCGATTTTCTTGATCACGCCGAGGCTCAGTCCGGCGCGCTCGGCGAGGCGCTCCTGGGTGAGGCCGAGATCCTCGCGGGCCCGTCGCACCCTGCGGCCTGTTACGTTATCGTCGTCCATGACACACCCCGTCCTACGCTGTGCTTGCTAGTCACTTGCCAGCATAGGGCGGGGATTTGCTTTACGCGCCCGAGTCGTTGGCGGCCCACCCACGAGCGTGACGGAGCCCCCCGAGGCGGCTGCGGCGTTGGTCGGCGTGGGGCGGTGTTTTGGGTGGAACGGCCGGGGCCGCCTGCGCGCCGGTAGGCGCGCGCTCGTGAGCCAGTAAAGGAATTACGGACCCGCATGCCTCGCCTGTTGGGCCTACGGGGGGGGCGGGGCGCCGGTCAGCGCGGAGGCGCGTGCGCCTGTGCCGACCGGGGCGCACGGGCGAAGGCCCGGGACACCCTGAGGTATTCCCGCCCGGCAAGGACGAGGCGCTGACCGGCCCGGGACTGCGGTACGTCGATTGCTGCTGCCGTATTCGTGCCCTGTTTCCCTCAGTTCCCCGGAAAATCAACCACGATCAAGACGGCTTCCCCTCACCGCGTCGGACGGTGTGCACGTCCATTTCGGCTGAGACCCGCCTCTCGCCAGGTTCCACGGGGAGTTGCGACTTACGAGGGGTGGGCGCTGAACCCGACCGGGACGTAGGACGGTTGGACGGGTGTCCGGCCGGGAGTTGGAACCTCGGCCCGACCGAAAGACCCGCCTGGGGAGCCGAGTCGATGCGACAGGTCGATCCGGGGAGATCGGAGATCGGGTCCGGCGCTCGCGCTGTAGGCGACCCGGAACACTACGACGAACACGAGATGGAGCAGCCCGACGGCCATGCGGTGTCTCATCGGGAGCTGCTGGCAGCGGCGTTGAGGATGTCGGTCAGTTGCTTCGCGGTGCCGAGGTTCACGCGCCCCAGCTCCAGGAGCGGGCGGAGACCCACCCGGAGCGCGTGCCCATCGACGGACAAGGAAGGCAGCGTGATGCCGTGTGCTGTGAGTGCGTCGTCCAGTTCGCGCAAGGCCGTCTCGGCAGCCGCGCGGGGAGCGGATGCGGGAATGGCGTCGAGTGGCATGGGGGTGCCTCCTTCGCTTGTGGGGTGCGGGGAAGGGCCCATACTCGGGGCCCGCGGATGTCACGGGGGAGTTGACCCGCGGTGACTAGACTGGAGCTCCAAGTCAACACCCGGGGGCTCACCATGCGTGACTTCGCTGACCTGGCCCGGCGGGCACTGCGCGACGCCGGATACTCCATGCGCGCGGCTGCTCGCGCCACCCACTACGACCCCGCGTATCTCTCACGCGTACTCGGCGGGAAACAGGACCCTTCCGCGCGCCTGGCCTCGGCACTTGATGCCCTCGTCGGCGCTGGTGGTGCACTCGCTGGTGTGGTCCTCGGGGACGACGAGAACGAGCGTGTACGGCACAACGCGGCGAATCCATCTCGCCTGGACGCTGCAACCGTTGACGCGCTTGCCGGTGTCCTGGCGGCTTACCGGCGCCTGGATGACACGACACGGCCGAGATCGGTCGCGCCGGCCGCTGTCGTCCAGCAGCGCGAGGTGACACACATGCTGCGGGGCGCACGGGGACCGCACCGGGACCGCCTCGCCGAAGTGGCCTCGGAGTGGGCGCAGTTCTCCGGCTGGCTGTACACCCAGCTGGGTGACTTCCCGCGCGCTGACGCCCACCTGAACAAGGCCATCGCCGTCGCGGACGACATCGACCACGGCGCGCTGGCCGCCCAGGCCCACAACCTGAAAGGCAACGCCGCGCGGAAGAGGGGGCAATGGAACGCCGTGCACCGGAACTTCATGGCGGCCTATGTCAGCGAGTCCGCGATGCGGCAGAGGGTCGTGAACGGTGCCCAGACCGCATCGGCTCTCGCCGTGCTCGGACGTCGCAGCGAGGCCGAACGCCTCCTCGGCGAAGTGGAAGACCTCCGCGATGAAGCAGCGGGCGAGGACCCACCGGGAACCGCATACTGGCTCACCCCCGAGTGGCTGTCCCTGCCGATCGGGCATGCGCATCTCCTCCTGGGAAGGCACGCCCGGGCAGCTCGATTGCTCAAGGAGGGACTCGACAGCCTTCCGCTGGAGCTTCGCTATGCGCGCTGGACCCGAGAGGCACGCGAGGGACTGGCGGAGGCGGAAGAAGGCGCCTGATCAACAGCCCTCAGCCGTCCACGCGGACCCGGGCCCGTTCCCTTCCCCTCGCACTGAGCAGAGCGCCCTGCCGGTCCCGGCGTGCGTACGCGAGGGGTGAGAATCCGCGGAACCGGGGTGCCGCCCGGCCGGAGCCGCCAGGATGAGGCGGGTGACGACGACCTCACCGGACCTCTGGCACCACTATGGCCGCACCCGTGCCACGGCCGACCGCACCGTTCCCGAACGCATCCACTGGACCTGGGGCCAGGACAGCGGGCCGGGCGCGGAGGTCCTGGGAGACATCACCGGGCGGTGCGTCGGCGACCTGGGCGCCGGTGCCGGCCGCCACGCCGCGCACCTCGCCGTCCACCACGACCCCGCACGCGTCGATGCGGTCGACGCGTCCGCCGCGCAGTACGCGATGGCCGTCGACCTGTACGGCCACCTCACCTCCCGCCTCCGGCTCGTCCACGCGGACGTGACCGCGCACCTGCGCGCGAAGGAGTCCCGGTACGACGTGCTGTACAGCCTGTTCGGCGCCGCGGACTTCACCGACCCGCGCGCGCTACTGCCCGCGGCTGCCGCCGCGTTGCGGCTCGGCGGACTCCTGGTCATCGCCACCCTGGCCCACTATCCGTCGGGCGAGGCGGCCGAGGCGGATGTCGTGCACGCTGACATCCCGGCCAAGGGCCCGGACGGCGAACCGGCCACGATGCGCCGGTGGGTCCTCCAGGAACACGTCTGGACGAAGGTCTGCGACGAGGCCGGGCTGACCCGAGTCAGCATCGATGTGCTGCCCGGGCCCGGCAGCGGCCCCCGCCTCGCGGACACGCTGCTGGTGCGCGCCTACCGGTCCCGAGCACGGGAGGATTCACCAACCCATCGACCCGAGAGGGAGATTCCGCGCGTGCGGGGGACGTAGTTCGGCGTTCATGTGGGCCTTCCCGGCGGCAACCGGGCCTCGGTGCGCCGGACCGGCACCGCCTCGCAAGGCGCGGTGGCCGCGGGCATCGACCACGCCGACAGCTGGGTGGAACTGCGGGCGTTCGCGGCGGCCCCCGGCGCGCGCACGCTGCACATCGGCTACGCGGCCGGATACGGCGAGGCCCAGCACACCCTGTCGGTCAACGGCACTCCCGCCGGCACCGTGACCCCACGCAGCCCCGAGCACACACGCCCCCGGGCCCCCACACCCCGGGGGCGTTCGCCTCGCGGCGTCCGGGCGCGGGGCGCGAGGCCGCCCGTGTCACGGGGGTGGGGGGCACGGTCTCCCCTCTATCGTGGCGCGCGATGCCGGAACGCGGAGCGGCACCGGCACCGGCGCCAGCACCGGCGGGAAGTGAGGGCACGTACCCGTGAGCGAGACCCCAGTGGACCACCCCGGCCTGATCGTGCCCGTGGGCCATGTCGAGCCGGTGCCCCGGCGCATCCGCGGCTTCGTCGAAGGGCACCTCGTGTTCGACACCCGGCGGGCGCTCTACGTGTGGGAGTGGCCCGGCTATCCGCAGTACGCCATCCCCCTCGGGGACCTGGTCGAGGGGGCCCTCGTCGACGAGGGCAGTTCCGGGCGGCTGAGCCCGGGGCCCGCGCGGCGGCACTCCCTCCGGGTGGGCTCCGCGTCGCGGCGCGGGGCGGCGTGGGTGTGGGAGGACGGCGCGCCCGAGGCGCTGGTCGGCACGGCACGGTTCCGGTGGGAGGCCATCGACAGCTGGTTCGAGGAGGACGAACGGGTCTTCGTCCACCCCAGAAGCCCGTACACCCGGGTCGACGCGCTCCGCTCGAACAGGAGGGTGCGCGTCGAGGTCGATGGAACGCTTCTGGCGGACGCGCCGTCCACGGTGATGCTCTTCGAGACCGGGCTGCCGACCCGGTACTACATCGACCCGCTCTCCGTGCACTGGACCCGGCTGACGCCCACGGACACGGTGACGGGCTGCCCTTACAAGGGGAGGACGAGCGGATACTGGTCCTTCACCTCCGACAGGGCCGAGCACAGGGACCTCCTCTGGGCGTACGACTTCCCGACCCGGCAGGTCGACCAGATCGCGGGCCTGGTCGCGTTCTACAACGAGCACGTCGATCTCCATGTCGACGGAGAGCTGCTGCCGCGGCCGGCCCCTTCCACCAGAGCGGCCTGGGAGCGGGAGCACCGCGCGTAGAGGCGCCGCGACGGTCACCGGGCCCCGGTGCGCGGTGGTCCACCCGCGGAGTTAATCAATCAGTTCGATTTATGCTACCGTCCCGGAGCGGGGTCACGAGATGGTGACATGACGACATGGGGACATCGGAGGTCGCGTTGACGCCTGCCATCACGTTGCGCGCCGAGACGTCCGGACGCGGTGAGCCGTTCCCCCACTTTTGGAGCAGGGTGGTCGGCGCGGGCCGTGCCAACGAGGGGCTCCGGGCCGACTGGCAGACCCAACTCGCCGAGGCCCACGAGGCGTGCGGCTTCGAGTACATCCGCTTCCACGGATTGTTCCACGACGACATGTTCGTGTACAGCGAGCGCGAGGACGGGACCCCCGTCCTCAACTTCCCGTACGTGGACGCCCTGTTCGACGCGCTGCTCGACCGGGGGGTGCGCCGCTACAGCCCCGACGCGCGGCGTCGGAGCCGACCAGGGAACAGACGGCGCTGCTCGGCCGGCTGGCCCGCGCCACCGCGGTGACCACCGTGGCCGCCGACGCGTCGGGAACCCTGCGGCTGTCCACCACACTGGAGCCGTGGACGCTGCTGCTGGTGCGCGAGATCAGTTGAGGACCTATACGGGCGGGCGAGAGGGAAGGGGACGGCAGCCGTGACGATCGAGCACCCAGCCGTCAGGCGCGGCACCAACCTGCCGCGGATGGGCGACTTCAACGAGTCGGTGATCTTCGACGCGATCCGCCGGGTCCCCGAGGGGCTCAGCCGCGTCGAACTGACCTCGGCGACCAAGCTGTCGGCCCAGACCGTCTCCAACATCTGCCGGAGGCTGCTGGACCGGGGCCTGATCCGCGAGGCGGGCAAGAAGAGCGGCCACGCGGGCAAACGGCGCATGGTCCTCCAGGTCAATCCGGCCGGGGGGTTCGCCATCGGGGTGCACCTGGATCCGGCGGTGGTCACCTATGTGATGCTCGACCTGCTGAGCAACGTGGTGCACCGGATGCGCCGGCCCACCCCGCAGGTGGTGGACCAGGAGGAGACGCTGGCGGAGATGAGCTCCGCCGTGGCGACGCTGATCGAGCGCTCGAAGGTGGACCGGGGCCGGATCCTCGGCGTGGGGATCGCGGTGCCCGGTCCCGTGGACGTCGGCTCCGGCTCGGTGGTGGAGCCCCCGCAGCTGTCCGGCTGGCACCGGGTGCCGCTGCGCGACTACCTCTCCGAGGCGACCGGGCTGCCGGTGCTGATGGACAAGGACGTGATCGCCGCGGCCATCGCCGAGCGCTGGGCCGGGGCCGCGGCCCACTCGGAGAACTTCCTCTTCTTCTACCTCGGCACCGGCTCCGGCATGGGCGTGGTGGTGGACGACGTGGTCCTGCGCGGCGTCTCCAACAACGCGGGCGAGGTCGGCGGCCTGGACGCCAACTGCACGACGCACGCGCTGGTGAGCGAGGCCATCGAGCGGGGGGTGCTGGGCCCCGAGAGCGCCCCCGCGGGACCGAGGGACGCCGAGAAGAGCCTGGTGGACCTGGTGCGGCTCGCCGACGCGGGGAACGCGACGGCCACCGAGATCATCGACGGCTGGGCCCGGAGGGTGGCCCACGGGGTGTGCGCGGCGGCCACGTTGGTCGATTCCGAGCTGATCGTCTTCGGCGGCCCGATCTGGCCGCACCTCTCCGACCGCTTCCTGGCCGTGATCGACCCGTTCGTCCGCAGCTCGCCCTATGTGGAGAAGATGCACGAGACGGTGGTGACCAGCACCGCCGTGGGCGACGACGTGGGCGCGGTCGGCGCGGCCTGCCTGGTCCTGGACCAGACCCTCTCCGCGCAGGTGCAGTCGCTCCTCCTCAACTGAACGCGGCCCCCGGCGTGGGCGCGCCTATGCCGCGGTCGCGGGGGCGTTCAACGACGCCACGGCCCGCACGAGGGGGGCCAGTTCCGGGTTCTTCGCGGCCTCGTCGAGGGCGCCGCGCAAGGCGGCGTCGTTGGTGGGCCGCGCCTGTGCAAGCAGCGTCAGGCCCGCCTCGGTGACATCCGTGTAGATGCCGCGGCGGTCGGTGGGGCACAGGTAACGCTCCAGGAGGCCGCGGTCCTCCAGGCGTGTGACCAGCCGGGTGGTGGCGCTCTGGCTGAGGACGACCGCGTCGGCGACCTGCTTCATCTGCAGGTGGTGCCCGTCGCCGACCTGCTGGCGGCTGAGCAGGTCGAGCAGGGAGAACTCGCGCACGCTCAGATCGTGCGTGGCCTGGAGCGCGCGTTCGAGGTGGGCCTCGATCCTCCCGTGCAGCAGGGAGAGGGCGCACCACCCCTGGGCGAGAGAGGAGTGCGTGCGATCCGGCGCTGTCATGACGTCTTCTTCCGTCCCGTGAGCGGCTGCCTCTGAGCGGGTGCCTCTGAGCGGTTGGGTCCCAGGATAGAGCACACGCACAATAGCCCGCGCTTGCATGTAATCCCCGTCTGCAACTATTGTCGGCGGTGGCGGAGCGCACCGTCCCCGCGCCGCCGGATCCCACTCGCCACGCGCCGGACGGCGCCGGCCGCCTCACCAGGAGTTCGACGTGGACACCACCCTCTTCACGCCCTACCGCCTCAGGTCGCTGACCATCCCCAACCGCATCTGGATGGCGCCGATGTGCCAGTACAGCGCCGCCCCGGACGGCGACGCGGCGGGCGCTCCGACGGACTGGCACCTCACCCACCTCGCGGCACGCGCCAGTGGCGGCGCGGGGCTGATCCTCGCCGAGGCCACGGCCGTCAGCCCCGAGGGCCGCATCAGCCCCTACGACCTCGGCATCTGGAACGACACCCAGGTCGCGGCCTTCCGGCGCATCACCTCCTTCCTGAAGACGCAGGGCAGCGTTCCGGGCATCCAGCTGGCCCACGCCGGCCGCAAGGCGTCCACCGAGCGCACCTGGGTGGACCGCGGGCGCCCGATCGCCCCGGACGAGCCCCACGGCTGGACGCCGGTCGGCCCCAGCGCCCTCCCGTTCTCCCCGGAGTCGACCACGCCGGACGAGCTCACCGAGGAGGGGGTCCGCGCGATCGTCCAGCAGTTCGCCGATGCCGCACGCCGGGCGCTCGCAGCGGGTTTCCAGGTCGCCGAGATCCACGGTGCCCATGGCTATCTGATCCACGAGTTCCTCTCGCCGCACGGCAACCACCGCACCGACGGCTACGGCGGCTCCTTCGAGGGCCGGATCCGCTTCGCCCTGGAGGTCGTCGACGCCGTCCGCGCGGTGTGGCCCGAGGAACTGCCGGTCTTCTTCCGCGTCTCCGCGACCGACTGGCTCAGTGAGAACCCGAACGACGACCGCGAGGGCTGGACATCGGAGGACACCGTCCGGCTGGCCAAGGAGTTCCAGGCGCGTGGCGTGGACCTGATGGACATCTCCACCGGGGGCATCGCCCCCGACGCCAGGGTCGAGTCCGGCCCCGGGTACCAGGTGCCCTTCGCCGAGTCCGTGCGCGATGCCACCGGCATGCCGGTGGCGGCCGTCGGTCTGATCACCGACCCGATCCAGGCCCGGGACATCCTCGCCGCCGGCAAGGCCGACGCCGTTCTCCTGGGCCGCGAGCTGTTGCGCGACCCGTACTGGCCGCGCCGGGCCGCCGCCGAGCTCGGCGGGCAGGTCACGACTCCCGTGCAGTACCACCGCGCGTAGCAGCCCGCAGGGCCGCCGGGCCGCCGGGCCGCCGGGCCGCCGGGCCGCGAAAGTGTTTGACATCGCCACACGCTCTGCCCAGGGTCGTCCGCATGAACCACGAGACCACCCCCGACTGGGAAGAGCGTATGGCCGCCGCCTGGGCGGCGTTCGACGGCTACACGGGGGGACGCGAGGCGGAGTTCCGCGCCCTGGTCGACGGCCTGGCGGCCGAGCTGCCCGAGGGCAGCCCGGTCGCCTCCTTCGAGCGGGCCTGCGCCTTCGACTCCACCGGGCACTCCGACCGGGCGGTGCCGCTGTACCGGGAGGCGCTGGCGCGCGGCCTCGGCGGCTACCGCGCGCGGCGCACCGCGATCCAGCTGGCCAGCTCGCTGCGGAACGTCGGCCGCGCCGAGGAGGGCGTCGCGCTGCTCACGGCCGAACTGGACGCGCCGTCCGACGAGTTGGACGACGCGGTGCGCGCGGTGCTCGCGCTCTGCCTCGCCAGCCTGGGCCGGGAACGCGAGGGCCTCTCGCTGGTCCTGACCGCGCTGGCCGGCCATCTGCCGCGCTACCAGCGCTCGATGGCCGCCTACGCGCGGCTGCTCGTGGAACCGGAGCCGCGCGAGGGAGAGCGCCCGGAGGACGACCGCGGCTGACCGCCCTCGCGGTGGCCGGAGGCTCGGCCCCGGCGGGGCCGCGCGGGCCCCGCGCCGCCCCGCCGCTCCGCCGGGTCCGCGCGGGCCGCGGAGCGGAGCCGCTCAGGGCCGGTGCGCGCTGCCGTCGGTGGCGCGCAGGAGCGCCCAGCGGTCGTGCTCCAGCGGCGCGGGCACCGGGTACTTGCGGGCGGCGGCCTCGTCGAAGTCGACGCCGAGCCCGGGGGCCCCGGACGGGTGGAGCCTGCCCTCCCGGGGCACATGGGCGCCGGGGAAGACCTCCAGGGTGGCGCCGCGGAAGGCCGCCGCCTCCTGCACGCCGAACGCGGGCGAGCTGATGTTCAGGGCCATGTTGGCGGCCATGCCGACCGGGCTGACGTCGCCCGGCCCGTGCGGCGCGGTGCGGACGCCGAACAGCTCGCAGGCGGCGACCAGTTTGCGGGTGGGGGTGAGGCCGCCCAGGGTGGGGACGCGGATCCGCGCGAAGTCGATGACGCGCCGCTCCAGCAGCGGGAGGTACTGGCCGATCTCGCTGTACAGCTCCCCCACCGCGAGCGGCACGCTGCCCGCGGCGCGCAGCTGCGTGAAGTACGCCGCGTCCTCGGGCGCGAGGGAGTCCTCCAGGAAGTACAGGCCCGCGTCCTCGACCGCCGCGACGAACTGCCTGGCCTGCGAGGGCGTGAGGCGCTCGTGGGCGTCGTGCAGCAGCTCGACGCCGGGGCCGACGCGTTCCCTGATCTCGGCGAGCACCGGGGGAACGTGCCGCAGGTAGGAGGTGGAGTCCCAGGTGCCCCGGCGCAGGCGGCGGCGCTCGGCCTCGGCGGTGGAGCGGGGGGCGGTGCCGTAGGTGTCGGTCCCCGGCACCGAGACCTGCACGCGGACATGGCGGTAGCCGCGTTCGCGGGCGGCCAGGACCTTGTCGGCTATCGCCCCGGCGCTGTCGCCGTCCACGTGCGTGTAGGCGTCGGCGTACTCCCTGGCCCGGCCGCCGAGCAGCGAGTGCACCGGCAGGCCCGCCGCCTTGCCCTTGATGTCCCACAGCGCGACGTCCACCCCGGCCAGGGCGTTGTGCCCGATGGACCCGCCGCGCCAGTAGCCGCTGTTGAGCAGCAGGCGGTGCAGGTCCTCGATGTCGGCCGGGTCGCGCCCGACCAGCAGGGGGCCGAGGTAGTCGTCGATCACCGCGCGGATGGCGGTGGTTCGCTGCGGGTCGCTGGCGCAGCCGAGGCCGTACAGGCCCGGCTGGTCGGTCTCGACGCGGACGATCACATAGGGGCACCCCTGGGGGGCGCAGAGGAAGGTCCGCACCGCGGTGACGGTGACGGAGTCCGGTTCCGGCCGGGCCCACGGGGCGGCCCCCAGGACCTCGGACACGGGGTTGGCTGACATCGTTCTGCCTCTCCTGTCGCGGAATCTTGACACTGTACATCAATTCGATTTAGCTTCACCGACATTGGTGGCTCGCCGAGGCCGCCACCGGATGAAAGGCTTGCCGTGAATCGACAACGGCGTCGTTCCGCTCCTCACACCGCCGCCCTGGCCACCGCGCTGGTCCTGGTCGGCACCCTCGCCGCCTGCGGTGGGAACGACAGTAACGGGGGTTCGGGCGACGCCGACACCCTCACGATGTGGACGTTCAAGCAGTCCCACGTCGAGGCGCTCCAGGAGGCCGCCGACGCGTACGAGGCGGAGTCGGGGGTCGCCATCGAGGTGGAGGCCGTCACGCCCGACGACGCGTTCACCACCCGCGTCCAGGCCGCCGCCCAGACCGGCGACCTGCCGGACCTGCTGGAGACCCACACCCACGGCGACGACTTCACCTTCGGCGGCGCGGGGCTGCTGGAGGACCTGTCGGACGACGTGTCCGACGCGTGGGCCGCGAACTACGTCGAGTCCGTCCGCGACGACGGCACCGTCACCCAGGAGTACTACGAGAACTCGCTGGCCCCCGAGTCCAACATCGCGGGCATCGAGGAGGGCCAGCGGTTCAGCGTGCCGCTGACCATCGGCACCTTCGGCATCGTCTACGCCAACGCCGAGCGGATGGCGCAGGCCGGGGTCACCGAACCGCCCGCCACCTGGGAGGAGTTCATAGCCGCCCTGGACGCCGTGCAACAGGAGTTCCCCGACAACGGGGGCCTGTCCATCGGCTTCCAGAGCCCCTCCACCGGCCTGGAGTGGATCCTCCAGCCCATGGCCTACGGGCAGCTCGGCAGCGAGGACTTCGAGGCGCTGTTCAGCGACGACAGCGGCGCCAACTGGACCTCGCCCAACGGCCAGGCGGTCCTGGAGAACTACGGCGAGCTCCAGCCGTACTGGACGCCCGGCACCCAGACCCTGCCCATCGACCAGGCCGACCTGTCCTTCGCGCACGGCGAGTCCTCGTTCGTCGTGGGCGGCACCTTCACCCTGGCGTTCCTGGAGCAGAACGGCATGGACCCGGAGAACATCATGACGTTCCCGGTGCCCTCGCCCGAGGGGGGCGCGATCAGCGACCTCAACCTGTCGCCGTTCGCCCTGACCGGCCTCTCGGTCTCCGCCTCCACCGGCAACAAGGAGGCATCGCTCGGCTTCCTGGAGTACATGGCCGACGCGGAGGTCGCCGGGCAGTTCGCCGAGGCAGCCCTGGACGTCCCGCCGAACGACCTCGGCGAGGACCCGGGCGCGGTCGTCGGGCCGGTCCTGGGCTCGATGATGGAGGTCCTCTCCACCGGGGAGAACGCCTACAACCCCGGCTACACGTCCTACCGGCCCAACAGCTACGACGGCGCCGACGTCGGAGCCATCCTCATGGAGTACTCGCCCCTGGGGCAGACCGACGCGGCGGGCGTCGGCGCGGAGATGGTGGACCTGGTCGACTCGTACTGGGCAGAGCAGCAGTGACGGACTCCGAACTGCCGGGGTCTCCCCCACCGTCACACGGGCGCGTCTTCCGGCGCGCCCGTGTGAAGGAGGCGGCCTGGGGCTATGGCTTCGTGGCGCCCGCCGTCGCGCTGTTCGCGGTCATGGGTGTCTACACGATCGTCTACGGCTTCTCGCTGTCCTTCGCCGAGTGGAACGGGTTCGCCCCCGAGTGGACCTGGGTCGGCCTGGACAACTACGCCGATCTGCTGTGGCGGGACCCGGTCTACGCGCCCGCGGTGCGGGAGGCGGCCGAGAACACGCTGTGGGTGATGGTCGCGGCGCCGCTGCTGACCATCGTCATCAGCTTCCCGCTCGCCGTCCTGCTCAACTCGGTCAAGCGCTTCAGCGGGGTGCTGCGGTCGGTCTACTTCCTGCCGTACGTCACCACCGGCATCGCGGTGTACTTCGCCTGGCAGTACATCCTGGAGCCCAACGGCGCCATCAACAACGTGCTGGGCGCGCTGGGCCTGGGCTCCCTGGAGCAGCCGCAGGGCTGGCTGGGGAACCCGGACACCGCGCTGCCCACCCTCATCGTGGTGATGGTGTGGTCGGCGGTCCCGGTCGCGGTGCTGCTGTACCTGGCGGCCCTCCAGTCGGTGGACCCGGCGCTGCTGGAGGCCGCGCAGATCGACGGCGCGGGGTGGTGGCGGACCAACGCCAGCATCCTGTGGCCGCTGGTGCGGGCCACCACGGCGGTCGTCGGCCTGCTGAACCTGCGGGACGCCCTCCAGGGCTTCCAGGTCTTCCTGGTCATGACCAACGGCGGGCCCGGCAACCATACGAACGTGCTCGGGCTCCAGACCTACAAGCTGGCGTTCCTCTCGGAGCTGCGGCCGACCCTGGGCCTGGCCAGCGCGCTGGGGTGGCTGCTCTTCCTGGCGGCGCTCGTGATCGCGCTGTTCACCCAACGAGCCCTGAGGAGGGTGTGATGACGGCCCAACTCGTCGCCGCGCCCGGTGGCGTGACCCGCGTTCCGCCGAGGCGGCCGGCCCGGAGGCCCCGGGCGGGGCTCGCCGGCCGAGTCGTGGTGTTCGTGCTGCTGGGCGGGTACGCGCTCGTGAGCATGTACCCGTTCCTGTGGATGGTGTCGGCCGCGTTCAAGACCAGGGAGGAGGTGGTCACCAGCACCAGTCTGATCCCGGAGAACCCGACGTTCAGCACGCTGACGGACACCTGGAACCGGCTGGACTTCTTCGACTACTTCCTCAACAGCGTCCAGGTCACGGTCCTCACGACGGTGCTGACCATCGTCATCTACTCGTGCGCGGCCTACGGGTTCTCGGTGCTGAAGTTCCCCGGGAAGACGGCCCTGTACCGGCTGTTCATCGCGCTGCTGTTCGTCCCCGGCGTGGTGACGCTGCTGCCGATCGTCCTGCTGGAGAACGAGATGGGCATCCTGGGCACGCACTTCGGCCTGGTCCTGCCCTTCGTCAACGGCACCGCCCCGCTGGCGATCCTGCTGCTCACCAACGCGTTCAACGCCGTTCCCCTGGAGCTGCGGGACGCCGCGCGGGTGGAGGGCGCGGGCGAGATGCGGATCTTCGGCACCGTCTATCTGCCGCTGGTGCGCCCCGCGCTGATCACCGTGGCGCTGCTGACGGCGATCCCCACGTGGAACGAGTACCTGCTGACCCGGGTCTCGCTCAACGACCCGAGCCGGTACACCCTGCCGATCGCGCTCCAGACCCTCCAGTCGGAGCAGGTGGTGGAGTACAACACCCTGATGGCGGCGGCGCTGATCGTGGTCGTGCCCATCATCCTCCTGTTCCTCAGCGCGCAGCGCTACTTCGTCAACGGCCTGGTCGGGTCGGTCAAGGGGTGAACCACAGCACGATGAACACCGGCGAACACGACCCCTCCCGCGTCATCGGTCCCGGGGACACGGTCCTGGTGACCGGCGCGGCCGGAACCATCGGCCGCACCACCGTGCGGGTCCTGAGGGAGGCGGGCCTGCGGGTGGTGGCGGCCGACCGGCGGCCCGACGAGGAGGGGTCGGGCGCCGAGCGGACGCTGGTCGGCGACTTCCGCGACCCGGGGTTCGTCGCCGCCGCCCTCGGCGGCCCCGACGGCCCGGTGGACGCGGTGGTGCACCTCGCGGCCATCCCGGCCCCCGGCGTGGTCCCCGAGGACCAGACGCTGATCCAGAACGTGCACGGCGCCTATCTCGTGCTCGACGAGGCCGGGCGCGCGGGCGTGCGGACCGCCGTGGCGGCCTCCAGCATGTCCGCGTACGGCTACGCCTGGGCCGGCCGCGACCTGTCGCCGCCGTATGTGCCGGTGGACGAGGGCCAGGCGACCGTGGCCATCGACTCCTACGCGCTGTCGAAGGTCATGAGCGAGCAGGTCGGGGCGTTCGTCACCCGCCGCTGGGGCCTGCCGTGCACGCTGCTGCGCTTCCCGTTCGTCGGGGAGGGGCCCCGGCTCGACGCCCACCTGGAGCGGGTGCGCCACGATCCGGGGAGCAACCGGCGCGAGCTGTGGGCGTGGCTGCACACCCTGGACGCGGCCGGGTCGATCCTGGCCGTGCTCCGCTCGGGGCTGACCGGGCACCGGGAGCTCAACGTGGCCGCCCCCGACTCGTCCTCGGACATCCCGACGGCGCAGCTGTTCGCCCAGTACCACCCGACGACCGAACTCCGCCCGGGAATCGAGGAGTTCGGCTCATCACTGGACTCCTCACGCGCCACCACCCTGCTGGGCTTCACCCCCCACCACGGCTGGCGCGGCACCCCGGAACACAGCCCGGCCGGCACCTGAGACACGCGCCGGGCGCACCCGACGACGCCCGCGCGCGGTGCCTCCCTCACCCAGGTGAAACGCTCGAACGGCTTGCCCCCCTCTCCCCGCTCATC
>NZ_LAVK01000091.1 GCF_001083795.1 Streptomyces sp. SBT349 | reverse complement strand
GCCCCCCGCATGGCCGCCCCGGTCCTGGGCATGTGAAAAGGACGAAATGACCCAGGGTGGGCGACACGCGTGATGGACACCACGACCGAGACCGAACGCAAGTACGAGGCCGCGGCACCGCTGCCCGAGCTGACCGGGGCCGGCCCCGTCACCTCGGTGCGCGAGCGGGAGCCCCTCTGTCTGACCGCCGTCTACTTCGACACGGACGACGGCCGGCTGGCGGCCGACGGCATCACGCTGCGCCGCAGAGCGGGCGGCCTGGACGACGGCTGGCACCTGAAGCTGCCGGTCGCCGCCGACGTCCGCGAGGAGATCAGGACCTCGCCGTCCGGCGAGCCCCCCGAAGAGCTCCTGGCGCTCGTGCGCTCCCGCGTGCGCCGCCGGCCGCTGCTGCCCGTGGTCACGCTGGAGACCGAACGGGCCCCGCGCGACCTGCTGAACGCGGCGGGCACCGTGCTGGCCGAGCTGACCCTGGACCGGGTGACGGCCAGGGCGCACGGGCCGGTCGCGCACTGGACCGAGGTCGAGGTCGAACTGACCGAGGCCGGCGACGCGGGCGTCCTCGACGCCGTGGAGGCGCGCCTGACCGAGGCGGGCCTCACCCCCTCCCCCCACGCCTCCAAGCTGGCCCGGGCCCTCGCCGAGACCGGCGCCCCCCGGCCCGCTCCCACCCGCGTGGAGGGACCGGCCGACGGCACCGCGGGCGCCCACGTCCTGGCGTACGCGGGCCGCCAGCTGCGCGCCATGGTGGAGCTCGACCCCGCGGTGCGCCGCGCCGCGCCCGACTCCGTGCACCGGATGCGGGTGGCGACCCGGCGGCTGCGCAGCTGCCTGAGGTCCCAGAAGGACGTGCTCGACCGCATGCTGACCAGGCCGCTGGACGAGGAACTGCGCTGGCTCGCCGCCGGACTCGGCGTCGAGCGGGACCGCGAGGTCATGGCGGGACGGCTGGCCGCGCGCCAGGCCGAGCTGCCGCCCGAGCTGAGGCTCGGCCCCCTCGGGCAGCGCCTCGCCAGCCACTTCACCCCCTCCGCCCCGGTCAGCGGCGTGGCCTCCCTGCTGGACGAGGAGCGCTACCTCGCCCTGCTGGACGCCCTCGACCTGCTGCTCGCCGCCCCGCCGCTGCGCAAGCCCGCCGCCAAGCCCGCCGCGAAGGTGCTGGCCCGCTCCGTGCGCCGCGACCGCGCACGGCTGGCGGAGCGCGTCGAACACGCCCTCGCCGCGCCCGAGGGCGAGGAGCGGGACCTCGCGCTGCACGGGGCGCGGAAGGCCGCCAAGCGGGCGCGTTACGCCGCCGAGACGGCCGTCCCGGCCCTGGGCAAGGAGGCGGACCGGCAACGCAGGGAGTTCCGCCGGGTGCAGCGGGTCCTGGGGGAGCACCAGGACAGCGTCCTGGCCCGCGAGGCGCTGCTGAGGATCGCGGCCGAGGCGCACGCCGCGGGGGAGCCGTCGTTCGCCTACGGGCTGATGCACGCGCGCGAGACGGAACTGGCCCACGGCTGCGTCCGGCGCCTCGCGCAACTGCGGGTAGGCTGAATGGTCCCGCCTGGGCCCGGCCCAGAAGCTCCTGACGTCTCTCCGAAAGACGGCACGCCATGCCCATCGAGTCGGTCTTCCCGCGCCTGGAGGCCCTCCTCCCGCATGTCCAGAAGCCGATCCAGTACGTCGGCGGCGAGCTCAACTCCACCGTCAAGGACTGGGACTCCTGCGACGTCCGCTGGGCGCTGATGTACCCGGACGCCTACGAGGTGGGGCTGCCCAACCAGGGCGTCATGATCCTCTACGAGGTGCTCAACGAGCGCGAGGGCGTGCTCGCCGAGCGCACCTACAGCGTCTGGCCCGACCTGGAGAAGCTGATGCGCGAGCACGGCGTTCCCCAGTTCACGGTGGACGCGCACCGCCCGGTCGGCGCGTTCGACCTGCTCGGCGTCTCCTTCTCCACCGAGCTCGGCTACACCAACCTGCTGACCGCCCTCGACCTCGCGGGCATCCCGCTGGAGGCCGCGGAACGCACCGAGGACCACCCGGTGGTGGTGGCCGGCGGGCACGCCGCGTTCAACCCGGAGCCCATCGCCGAGTTCATCGACTGCGCGGTGGTCGGCGACGGCGAGCAGGCGGTGCTGGAGATCACCCGCATCGTGCGGGCGTGGAAGGACGAGGGGCGGCCCGGCGGGCGCGGGGAGCTGCTGCTGCGCCTGGCGCGGACCGGCGGCGTCTACGTGCCCGCGTTCTACGACGTGGAGTACCTGCCCGACGGCCGCATCGCCCGCGTGGTGCCCAACGCCCCCGGGGTGCCGTGGCGGGTGGCCAAGCACACCGTGATGGACCTGGACGCCTGGCCCTACCCCAAGCAGCCGTTGGTGCCGCTGGCAGAGACCGTCCACGAACGGATGTCCGTGGAGATCTTCCGCGGCTGCACGCGCGGCTGCCGGTTCTGCCAGGCGGGCATGATCACCCGGCCGGTCAGGGAGCGTTCCATCACCGGCATCGGCGAGATGGTGGACAAGGGCCTGGCGGCCACCGGCTTCGAGGAGGTCGGCCTGCTGTCGCTGTCCTCGGCCGACCACAGCGAGATCGTCGACATCACCAAGGGCCTGGCCGACCGGTACGAGGAGGACAAGATCGGCCTGTCCCTGCCCTCGACCCGGGTGGACGCGTTCAACATCGACCTGGCCAACGAGCTGACGCGCAACGGCCGCCGCTCCGGGCTGACGTTCGCGCCCGAGGGCGGGAGCGAGCGGATCCGCAAGGTGATCAACAAGATGGTCACCGAGGAGGACCTGATCCGCACCGTCGCCACCGCCTACGGCAACGGCTGGCGCCAGGTGAAGCTGTACTTCATGTGCGGCCTGCCCACCGAGACCGACGAGGACGTGCTCCAGATCGCGGAGCTGGCCACCAAGGTGATCGCCAAGGGCCGCGAGGTCTCCGGGGCCAACGACATCCGCTGCACCGTCTCCATCGGCGGCTTCGTGCCCAAGCCGCACACCCCGTTCCAGTGGGCGCCGCAGCTGTCCGCGGAGGAGACCGACGCGCGGCTGGCCAAGCTGCGCGAGGCGATCCGCGGCGACAAGCGGTACGGGCGTTCCATCGGCTTCCGGTACCACGACGGCAAGCCCGGCACCGTCGAGGGCCTGCTCTCGCGCGGCGACCGGCGCGTGGGCGCGGTGATCCGCGCGGTCTACGAGGCGGGCGGGCGCTTCGACGGCTGGCGGGAGTTCTTCTCGTACGAGCAGTGGATGGCGTGCGCGCGGGCCGCGCTGCCGCCGCAGGGCGTGGACGTCGCCTGGTACACCACCCGCGAGCGCGCGCACGAGGAGGTCCTGCCCTGGGACCACCTGGACTCGGGGCTCGACAAGGACTGGCTGTGGGAGGACTGGCAGGACGCCCTGGACGAGACGGAGGTCGAGGACTGCCGCTGGACCCCCTGCTTCGATTGTGGCGTGTGCCCGCAGATGGACACCGCCATCCAGATCGGCCCGACGGGGAAGAAGCTGCTGCCGCTCTCGGTCAAGAAGTAGCGCGGAGCGTACCGCTCCCTGTTCCTCGGCACGATCCGGGCATCGTCTCGGCGGTCGAGTGGGTGGAGGCGACAGAGGCGTCGTTCCGACAAAGTGAAGGTCGTGCAACCAGGCGCAACGCGCTCGACAGGGAGGGACGCCATGGCCTCACGGTTCGTCGGTAAAGATCCCGAGTCCGGAGATCACGGATCACCCGCTGTGTGGGTGGACCAGGAGCCGAGGGATCTGGTGATCCAGGGGTGGACGGCAGACGAGCGGACCACGGGCGAGAGCTCGCGGGATGTGCCGATCCCCGGGCACGAGTCGGTGATCAGGATTCCGAAGCGGATGATCCCGCTTCTCACGGAGGCGCTCCGTGTCGCAGAGTCTGACTGACTTCTCCGACCTCATCAGGTCGGCGCGGGAGTCAGCCGTGCATCTTGAGCTGCGCGACACGTACGGCGTCGAGAACGAGATCGAAGGCTTCGCCGCATGGAAGCAAGGCCGCCGGCTCGACCCCGAGGACCGGGATTCGTGGTGGCGTCCCTGGCTCGACCTCGTGCAGGAGGACACGGCCAAGGGTGTTGTCATCCGACGTGCCCGCATCGTCTCGGAGCCCGTCACCGATTACATCGCCTTCGAGCACGCGGGCACCTTCACGAACGTGGCGGCCGGAGAGCAGATCCGCTGGCTGCCGCGTCGCAGCGCCTCGGACCTTGCCCTGCCGGGCAACGACTTCTGGTTGTTCGACGGCCGCCTCGTCCAGTTCAACGTCTTCGACGGAGTCGGCCGGTGGGTCCATACCGACCAGACGGAAGACCCTGCCGCAGTTGAGCTGTGCGCGTCGGCGTTCGAGGCGGTGCGAGAGCGAGCCATCCCGCACGAGAAGTACGCCGTCTGATTCCTGACCGGTCAGCCAGTGAGCAAGAGGTGCACGCCCGGTACCGCGAAGCCGTGGCCGCGTTCCCTGCGAGCGAGGTGCCCCCGGTCCAGAGGGCGCACTGGCTCGCGAAACCGCCCTCGCTGATCAGAGGGACATGGGAGGAGCCGAAGGAAGCCGGCGAGTGGCTGGGCCTCCAGCTGGCGGAGTTCGCACCCCGGTTCGCCTCTGAGCAGGATCGGGAAGTGACCAGGCCGGTTCTCCTGGTGAAGGCCGCAGTCGAGCGGCTGACCTGGGGAGGAGACCTATCCGTCGGCCACTACCACCGCGTTGCTCCTGACCTGCCCTGTCCGGGCCCGGCAGACCCGCGGATGACAGCGGCCCACCGTGAAGTAGCCGGTGGGTGGGGGTCGAGTTGCTCCGGGAGGCGGGCTGCCGCAGGATGAGGCGGTGCCTGAGCTCGTCCTTCCCACCACCGATGTCCACACGTCCTTCCTCGAAGCCGTCAAGGAGTGGCAGGCGGAGGGGCGGGGCGTCGCGGGTGACAACTCGATGCTCGCCCGCGACATCGAGATCTTCGGCCCCCGCTGGAGCGATCCGTCCGTCTTCGACACCTATGTCCGGCGCACCATCGCGGACGGCATGGAGGAGTCGCCGCGCCCGGTCGGGTTCGTGCCCTCCACCGTTCTGTGGTATGTGACGGATCACACATTTCTCGGTCGGCTCTCCATCCGCCACCGGATGACCAGGCGGCTCCTCGACTGGGGCGGGATCATCGGCTATGACGTGCGGCCCTCCGCCCGCCGCCGCGGGCACGCAACCGCCATGCTGAGGGCCTCGTTGCCCGTGGCCCACGAGCTGGGGCACGACCCGGTGCTGCTGACCTGCGACGAGGACAACGTGGCCTCCCGCAAGGTCATCGAGGCGTGCGGCGGGGTCTTCGAGGACCAGCGGGCGGAGAAGCTCCGGTACTGGATAGCCACCTCGGGCACGTAACCTGGGAGTAAGCAACGGCCCGAAGCCGGGCCCCGAGGTATCCATACGAGGGACTGAAGAGCACTGGGCAAGCGACAGCCGGTAGGTCCGCCGCCCGCGCCCGCGGTGCAGCGCATCCGGATGCGGTACACCAAACGGGGGCGCCTGCGGTTCACCAGCCACCGCGACTTCCAGCGCGCCTTCGAGCGGGCGCTGCGCCGTGCCGGGGTGCCGATGGCGTACTCCGCGGGGTTCACCCCCCACCCCAAGGTGTCCTATGCCAACGCGGCGCCGACCGGCACCGCCAGCGAGGCGGAGTACCTGGAGATCGCCCTGTCCGCGCCGCGGGACCCCGCGGAGCTGATGGCGCGGCTCGACGCGTCGCTGCCCGCCGGGCTCGACATCGTGGAGGTGGTGGAGGCCCGCACCGGTGACTTCGCCGAACGGCTGATCGCCTCCCGCTGGGAGCTCAGGCTCGACGGCGTCGAGCCCGCGACGGCCGAGAAGGCGGTCGGCGTCTTCCTCGCGGCCGAGGCCGTCGAGGTGCGGCGGCAGACCAAGAAGGGCCTGCGCACCTTCGACGCCCGCTCGGCCGTGGTCTCACTCGAAGAGACGGCAGGCGGGTCCGATGGGCCGGGCCCTCACCCTTGTGCGATACTGCGCCTGGTAGTACGGCATCTCACACCTGCCGTGCGACCCGACGACGTCCTGTCCGGTCTCCGCGCTACGGCCGACCTGGCGCCGCCGGTCCCCGCAGAGGTGACCAGGCTGGCGCAGGGGCCGCTCGATGAGGAGTCCGGCACGGTGACCGACCCGTTCGCGCCTGACCGCGACGCTGCCGAAGCCGCCCTGACCAGGGCCGCCGGACAGCAGGCCGCGGCGGTGCCGGGGATCACCGGATAGCGATGCCGTTGCTGCGCCGCCGAACCGCCAGGTGCCAGGGAGCCACTCGGGTCCGGCTGTTCCGGGCGACGCACCGACCAGGAGACTTTCGCCGAAGCCGGGCCAGGGAGGTCCGGAACCGGCGAGCGATACGACAGCTCCCGAGCGGCGCCCGCACTTTGTGAGGCGCCCGGGAGCGTGACGGGAGAACCGCCCGCATGCACGAGTCCAACGAGTCCGTTTCCACGGACCCCACGACCAGGAACACCGACAACGACGACGGCGCCACCCCGAGCGCCACGCTCCCCCCGCGCAGGCGCCGCGCGGCATCCCGCCCGGCGGGGCCGCCGGTGAAGGAGCCGGTGAAGGAGCCGGTGAAGGAGCCGGCCCCGGCGAGCACCGAGGCCGCGGCGGAGCCCGCGCCCGCCACCAAGCGGCGGCGCGCCACCCGGGCGACGGCCGAGGCCGTCGAGGAGGCATCGGCCGAGGTGCCGACGGCCGATGTCACCGTTACGGAGATCGACCCCGAGCCCGCGCCCGCGAAGCGGCGGCGCCGTGTGACGCGTGTCGCGTCGGCGGCGGAGGAGCCCGCGGCCGAGGCCGCGACCCAGGCTCCGGCGGCCCCCGAGGCCGCCGCCGAGGCCGAGCCCTCGCCGCCGAAGCGGCGCAGGCGCGCGACGCGTTCCTCGTCCGCGCCCGAGGCGGTCGGGGAGGCGCCGGCCGAGGTGCCGGCGGCCGTGACCGAGGTCGCGGGCGAGCCGGCGCCCGAGCAGCAGCAGGCTCCCGAGCCCGAGGGCGCCCCGGCGAAGCGCCGGAGGCGCGCGACCAGGGCCACGTCCGCGCCCGCGTCCGACACCGCGCTCGCCGTAGCGGCCGACGCGGACACCCCGGCCGCCGAGGCCGAGGCCAAGGCGGAGGCCGCGCGGGAGCCGGAGACCACCGAGCAGCCCGCGGCCGAGGCCGCGCCCGCGAAGCGGCGGCGTCGTGTGACGCGTGTCGCGTCGGCGGCGGAGGAGCCCGGGGCCGAGGCGGAGCCCGAGGCCGACGCGGAGGCGGAGGCGTCCGCGCGGCGCGAGGCGGCCGAGGCCGAGGCCGAGTCGCCCGCGGCCGAGGCCGCGCCCGCCAGGCGGCGCAGGCGCGCCACCCGGGGCACCGCGACGCCTGAGCAGGCCGAGCAGGCCGAGCAGGCCGAGGAGAGTCCGCGGGCCGGGGGCGAGGAGGCCGCGCCGCGGCGCCGGCGGCGTTCCGCCGCCCAGGGCGCCCAGGGCGCGCCCGAGCCCGTTCCCGCGAACACCGACGAGAGCGATGTCCCGTTGCCTCCGGCCGTGCCGGTGGCGACCGTCTTCCAGGCGCCGGTCTTCCAGGCGCCCATGTTCCAGACGCCCCAGCGGGCCGCCGAGGAGGCGGTGCGTGGCGTCGCCGCTGAGCCGGTGGACGAGGACGTGGAGGAGGACGAGCCGGAGGCGGAGCCCGAGGACGTCGAGGAGGAGCTCGCCGACGCCGCGGACGAGGACGAGTCGCAGGCCGACCGGCCCCGCAGGCGCCGCCGCGGTGGCCGCAGGCGCCGTCGGGGCGAGACCGCCGAGCGCGCGGCCGAGGCCGCGGGTGGCACGCGGGCGCCCGAGGCCGAGGCCGAGGACCGCTCCGCGGACGAGGACGAGGACGGCGAGGAGGCCGAGCCGGCCGAGGAGGCCGCGGGCGAGGCCGACGACCAGCAGGAGGGCTCGGGCGGCTCGCGCCGCCGCCGTCGCCGCAGGCGGCGCAGCGGCGACTCGGGTGACGCGGGCGACTCCCGCGAGGCGGCCCCGGGCGGCGACGACCCGGAGCGCACCGTCGTGAAGGTCCGCGAGCCGCGCAGGCGGCGGGACGGGACCTCGGAGAGCTCCGACGGCGTGCAGTCGATCAAGGGCTCCACGCGTCTGGAGGCGAAGAAGCAGCGCCGCCGCGAGGGGCGTGAGCAGGGGCGGCGTCGTGCGCCGATCATCAGCGAGGCCGAGTTCCTGGCGCGCCGGGAGTCGGTCGAGCGGGTCATGATCGTCCGGCAGAGCGGCGAGCGCACCCAGATCGCCGTCCTGGAGGACGACGTCCTGGTCGAGCACTTCGTCAACAAGGAGCAGTCCTCCTCGTACGTCGGCAACGTGTACCTGGGCAAGGTGCAGAACGTGCTGCCGTCGATGGAGGCGGCGTTCGTCGACGTCGGCAAGGGCCGCAACGCGGTGCTCTACGCCGGCGAGGTCAACTTCGAGGCGCTCGGTCTGGGCCACGGTCCGCGCCGCATCGAGGCCGCCCTGAAGTCGGGGCAGCCGGTGCTGGTGCAGGTCACCAAGGACCCCATCGGCCACAAGGGCGCCCGGCTGACCAGCCAGATCTCACTGCCGGGCCGTTACCTGGTGTACGTGCCCGAGGGGTCGATGACCGGGATCAGCCGGAAGCTGCCCGACACCGAGCGGGCGCGGCTGAAGCAGGTCCTCAAGAAGATCGTTCCCGAGGACGCGGGCGTCATCGTGCGCACCGCCGCCGAGGGTGCGAGCGAGGAGGAGCTGACCCGGGACGTCGAGCGGCTCCAGGCGCAGTGGGCGGAGATCCAGAAGAAGGCCAAGAAGGGCAACGCGCCCTCGCTGCTGTACGGCGAGCCGGACATGACCGTCCGGGTGGTGCGCGACATCTTCAACGAGGACTTCTCGAAGGTCATCGTCAGCGGCGACGAGGCGTGGGAGACCATCCACGGCTATGTCTCGCATGTGGCGCCGGACCTGGCGGGGCGCCTGTCCCGGTGGACGTCGGACGTGGACGTGTTCGCCACGTACCGGATCGACGAGCAGCTGATGAAGGCCCTGGACCGGAAGGTGTGGCTGCCGAGCGGCGGCTCGCTGGTCATCGACAGGACCGAGGCCATGGTCGTCGTCGACGTGAACACCGGGCGGTTCACCGGCCAGGGCGGGAACCTGGAGGAGACCGTCACCAGGAACAACCTGGAGGCGGCCGAGGAGATCGTGCGCCAGCTGCGGCTGCGTGACCTCGGCGGCATCATCGTGATCGACTTCATCGACATGGTGCTGGAGTCCAACCGGGACCTGGTGTTGCGCAGGCTGCTGGAGTGCCTGGGCAGGGACAGGACCAAGCACCAGGTGGCCGAGGTCACCTCGCTCGGCCTGGTGCAGATGACCAGGAAGCGTGTCGGGCAGGGGCTGCTGGAGTCGTTCTCCGAGCCGTGTGTCCACTGCAACGGCCGTGGCGTGATCGTGCATGTGGACCATGTGCACGCGCCGGCCGGCGGGGGCGGCGGCGGGAAGAAGGGCCGGAAGCGTGGCAGGGGGGCGGCCGAGGAGCCCGGCCCGGTGGCCGCCGCCCGGCCCGAGGCGGAGGAGCCCGAGGAGTTCGCGGAGGCGGCCGGGCCCGCCGAGACGGCGGAGACGGTGGAGTCCGTCGAGCCGGTCGACCTCGTCGAGCCCGAGCCCGAGCCCGTGTCCGAGCCCGAGGCGGCTCCCGAGCCCGCGCCGCGGCGCAGGCGCCGGGTCGCCCGCAAGGCGAGCGCCCCGGCGGGTCCGCCGAGGACGGCGGAGGCGGAGGACGAGGCTGTGGTGACGGTCGTGGCCGCCGCCGAGCCCGAGGAGCTGTCCGTGCCCGAGGCGGCTCCCGAGGCCGTGCGGGAGCCCGAGCCCGCCCCGGCCCCGCGGCGGGGCAGCCGCAAGGTCTCCGTCCCGGCCGGGTCGCCGAAGAGCACCGCCGAGGAGCCCCCGGTGCTGGTCGTCGCGGCGGGTGAGCCGGAGCCTGAGCCGGGCGAGGAGCAGGTGCCCGTTCCCGAGTCCGAGACCGTCTCCGAGGCGCCGCCGCCCCGGAGGCGCGCGGTCCGCAGGGCCTCGGCGCCGGCGGGTTCGCCCGAGGGCTCGACGGAGGCGGTGGTGACGGTGGTCAGCACCGCGCCCGCGAAGAAGACGGCCAAGGCCGCGGCGAAGAAGACGGCGGCCAAGAAGACGGCGAAGAAGACCGCCAAGAAGGCCGCGGCCAAGAAGACCGCGAAGAAGGCCACGGCCAAGAAGTCGGCGAAGGCCACCGCGGCGGCGGAGCAGCAGCAGCCGCACTCGGTGTCCGCGACGACCGAGGAGTGAGCCGGAGACGGTGAGCCGGAGGCGTCGGCGGGGCGGCGAATTTGACCGCCTTGTCGGCGCCTCCGTATTCTTGGCGGTCGGTGTGTCAACGGACGCGCCGCGCCCCTGAGCGATCTTCCTCCCGCACCGCGTTTCCGCGACTGGGAGAGGCCGGGCTCGCCCGTTGCTGGCATCAGGGGCTCCGCATCGAGTGAGGGAGAGTTCCGCGTGTACGCGATCGTGCGCACCGGCGGCCGTCAGCAGAAGGTGTCTGTCGGCGACGTCATCGAGGTCGACCGGTTGTCGAGTGAGGTCGGCGACAACGTCGAGCTTTCGGCCCTGCTCGTTGTGGACGGCGAGACCGTCACCAGCGACCCGTGGGTGCTCGCCGGCGTGAAGGTTCAGGCCGAGGTGCTCGACCATCACAAGGGCGACAAGATCCGCATCCAGAAGTTCAAGAACAAGACGGGCTACCGCCGGCGGATGGGTCACCGTCAGCTGCACACCCAGCTGAAGATCACCGACATCCCCGCCCCGGCCTCGAAGTAAGGGACTGAGCACAGATGGCACACAAGAAGGGCGCGTCCTCCACGCGGAACGGGCGCGACTCCAACCCGCAGTACCTCGGCGTGAAGCGCTTCGGCGGCCAGCGGGTGAACGCGGGCGAGATCCTGGTCCGCCAGCGCGGCACCCACTTCCACCCCGGCAAGGGCGTGGGCCGGGGCAGCGACGACACGCTGTTCGCCCTCCAGGCCGGCGCCGTGCAGTTCGGCACGTTCCGTGACCGCAAGGTCGTGAACATCGTGCCGGTCGCCGCGCAGTAACCTCGCGCCACCGTCGAGGGCGGGCCAGCTTCCCGGCAGGGGAAGGCGGCCCGCCCTCGTGTTGTTTGTCCTGCGTACCGCTTTGTCCTCAGTACCGCGTAACCGAGTTCGGGAGAGCCGTCATGACCACCTTCGTGGACCGCGTCGAGCTGCATGTCGTCGCGGGGAACGGCGGCCACGGCTGTGCCTCCGTGCACCGGGAGAAGTTCAAGCCGCTGGGCGGCCCCGACGGCGGCGACGGGGGGCGCGGTGGAGATGTGGTGCTGGTCGTGGACCCGGATGTGACCACGCTGCTCGAATACCATCACCGCCCTCACCGCAAGGCGACCAACGGCAAGCCGGGCGGCGGCGGCAACCGGACCGGCGCGCACGGGCAGGACCTGGTGCTGCCGGTCCCCGACGGCACCGTCGTGCTCGACGGGCGCGGCGAGGTGCTCGCCGACCTGGTCGGCAGGGGCACCACGTTCGTCGCGGGCCAGGGCGGGCGGGGCGGTCTGGGGAACGCGGCGCTGGCGTCGCCGCGGCGGAAGGCGCCGGGGTTCGCCCTGCTCGGGGAGCCGGGCGAGGGGCGGGACATCGTCCTCGAACTCAAGACGGTCGCGGACATCGCGCTGGTCGGCTATCCGAGCGCGGGGAAGTCCTCGTTGATCTCGGTGCTCTCGGCCGCCAAGCCGAAGATCGCGGACTATCCGTTCACCACGCTGGTGCCCAATCTGGGCGTGGTCACGGCGGGGTCCACGGTCTATACCGTCGCCGATGTGCCGGGGCTCATTCCGGGCGCCAGCCAGGGGAAGGGGCTCGGCCTCGAATTCCTGCGGCATGTGGAGCGCTGTTCGGTGCTGGTGCACGTGCTGGACTGCGCCACGCTCGAACCCGACCGCGATCCCCTCACCGACCTCGATGTGATCGAGGCGGAGCTCGCCGAGTACGGCGGCCTGGACGACCGGCCGCGGCTGGTCGTGCTGAACAAGACCGATATCCCCGAGGGCCAGGATCTCGCGGATATCGTCCGCCCCGATCTGGAGGCCAGGGGGCTGCGGGTATTCGACGTCTCCGCCGTTTCCCGGAAGGGGCTGCGCGATCTTTCCTACGCGCTCGGCGGGCTGGTGGCCGAGGCGCGCGCCGCGAAGCCGGTGGAGGAGGCGACGCGCGTGGTGATCAGGCCGCGGGCGGTCAACGACTCCGGGTTCACGGTGACGGAGGAGGACGGCCTGTACCGGGTGCGGGGCGAGAAGCCGGAGCGCTGGGTGCGGCAGACCGACTTCACCAACGACGAGGCCGTGGGGTATCTCGCGGACCGGCTGAACCGCCTGGGCGTCGAGGACGAGTTGCGGCGCGTGGGCGCGCGTGAGGGCGACGGAGTGGCGATCGGGAGCGACGAGGACGCCGTGATCTTCGACTGGGAGCCGTCGCTGAGCGGGGGCGCCGAGATGCTGGGCCGCCGGGGCGAGGACCACCGTCTTGAGACGGTGCGGCCCGCGGAGGAGCGCCGCAGGGAGCGGGAGGCGCGGCGGGGGGACGGAGCGCAGCGGGAATTCGAGGAGTTCAACCCATTTGACTGAAATAAAGGGTCATGGGGTGATGCGGTGTACGTCGCAGGGTGACGTCGCGCTGTCGCAAAGCGATAACAGCGCACAACCGTTCATCCGATTTGGGGGTCAAGCTTCCACTGGGGTTAACCTTCTCCTCGCGTAGGCGACACTTCTTGACACCCGGCAGGAGCTTCCTTGACCATCAATCCCCCAGGCCCGTCCCCACACACCACCGCGGTCGTGCTGGCCGGTGGAACGGGTCAGCGCGTAGGACTTTCCATTCCGAAGCAGCTGATCAAGGTCGCGGGCAAGGCCGTCATCGAGCACACTCTCGCGATCTTCGAGGAGGCCGAGGACATCGACGATGTCCTTGTGATGATGGCCCCCGGTTATGCGGCCGAGGTGGAGAAGATCGTCGCCAAGGGGGGCCTGAGCAAGGTCACCCGCGTCGTGGAGGGCGGCGCCACCAGGAACGAGACGACGCGGATCGCCATCCGGGTGCTGAGCGAGGGGCTCGGCGAGGGCGAGGACCGCAAGGTCCTCTTCCACGACGCCGTGCGCCCCCTCCTCTCGCGCCGGGTCATAGCCGACTGCGTGGCGGCGCTGGACCGTTACCGCGCCGTGGACGTCGCCATCCCGTCGGCCGACACCATCATCGTCACGCGCACCCACGGCGAGGACGGCGAGTTCATCACCGATGTGCCGGACCGCTCGCGGCTGCGCCGGGGCCAGACCCCGCAGGCGTTCCGGCTCTCCACCATCCGCCGGGCCTACGACATAGCCGCGGGCGACCCCAACTTCCAGGCCACCGACGACTGTTCCGTGGTCCTGAAGTACCTGCCGGACGTGCCGATCCACGTGGTGGCGGGCGACGAGTTCAACATGAAGGTCACCCAGCCGGTGGATGTCTTCATCGCGGACAAGCTGTTCCAGCTCGCCTCCACCGCCGCGCCCGCCCAGTCCGCGGAGGACGCCTACCGCGAGCGGCTGGCCGGCGCGACCGTGGTCGTCTTCGGCGGTTCCTACGGCATCGGCAAGGACATCGCCGACCTCGCCGGGCGCCACGGCGCCACCGTCTACGCCCTGGGCCGTTCCACCACGGGCACCCACGTGGAGAACCAGGCGGACGTCTCCGACGCCCTCGCCAAGGCGTACGAGGAGACCGGGCGCGTCGACTACGTGGTGAACACCGCCGGGGTGCTGCGCATCGGGAAGCTGGCCGAGACCGACGACGCCGCCATCGAGGAGGCGCTCACGGTCAACTACCTGGCCCCGGTCCGCATCGCCCGCGCCGCCCACCGCTATCTCGCCGAGTCCTGCGGCCAGTTGCTGCTCTACACGTCGAGCAGCTACACCCGGGGCCGGGCCGAGTACAGCCTCTACTCCTCCACCAAGGCCGCCATGGTGAACCTCACCCAGGCGCTCGCCGACGAGTGGGCCGCCGACGGCATCCGCGTCAACTGCGTGAACCCCGAGCGGACCGCGACCCCGATGCGCACCCGCGCGTTCGGCGAGGAGCCCGCGGGCACCCTGCTCTCCTCCGAGGCCGTGGCCCGCACCTCCCTCGACGTGCTGCTCTCCTCGATGACCGGCCATGTCATCGACGTGCGGCAGCAGGACCCCACCGCGGACGCCAGCCAGGCCGGCTCGTTCGAACGGGCGCTGGCCGCCGCGATCCACTCCGAGGCGACCGGGGGGGTGGCATGACGGGAGGACTCGTCCGCAGGCTCGTCGGCGTCACGACGGGCACCGAGCTCACCGCCGCGCTGGTGATGGCCGTCAGCTACCCGCTGATGCTGGTCTCCGCGCTGCTGCCCGCCACCGGCGTGTTCGTCGCCGCCGCGCTGCTGTCCTACGCCGGTGACCACCTGCTGCACCGCGGCGGCAGCTATCTGCTGGTCAGGATGGGCAAGGCCAGGCTCGGCCTGACCGTCCGCTTCCTCGTCAGGCAGCTGCTGCTCGTTCTCCTGCTGGCCCGCACCGAGTGGGCGGGGGAGCGGCTGTTCTACGCGGCCGTCGTCGGGCTCCTCGCCTTCTACGCGCTCCAGGCGCCGCACACCGCGCTGATCATGGTGCTGCGCCGGATGCGCAGGCTGCCGATCGCCACCAGGAACATCGACCTGTCGAGCATGCCGGTGCCCGACGGGCCGCCGCGCTGGCTCACCCACCGCGCCGTGGAGAAGGTGCTGCACACCGAGCTGCCGCTGTTCGCCGGGCTGCTGGCCGCCGTCGCGACCGGCACCGCCGCCTTCGGGTACGGGGGCATCGCGGTGACGCTGCTGCTCGTGCTCGTCTACGCGGCGGCGCTGCTGCCGTTCCTGCGGGCCAAGCGGCTGCCGCCGCCGAAGGAGGAGGCGCTCGCCTGGTTCGACGGCTGGCTGCGCGAGTACCGGCCGGTCGTGGCGCTGTACTTCTCCGGCTCCAAGGACTCCGCCTACCAGGTCAACATGTGGCTGGACACCATGGCCGCCCTCGACGTCAGGACCGTGGTGATCCTGCGCGAGCGCGCCATCCTCAGCCGCCTGGGCACCACCACCGTGCCGGTCATGTGCGTGCCGAGCGCCGTGGACCTGATGAATCTCGACCTGTCGATGCTGCGCGTCGGGCTCTACCCGGCGAACGTCGGCAAGAACCTGCACCTGCTGCGCGTGCCCACCATGAAGCACGTCTTCATCGGCCACGGCGACAGCGACAAGATCGCCAGCATCAACCCCTACGCCAAGGCGTACGACGAGGTGTGGACCGCGGGGCGCGCGGGCCGCGACCGTTACATGCTGGCCGACGTCGGGGTCAGGGACGAGGACATCGTCGAGGTGGGGCGCCCTCAGCTGGCGTCCATCACCACCCGTTCCGGCCCGCTCCCCGGCCGCATCCCCACGGTGCTGTACGCGCCCACGTGGGAGGGCTGGACGGACGAGCCGGGCAACACCTCGCTGCTGCTGGCCGGGGAGAACATCATCCGCGGCCTGCTCGCCTCCGAGCGGCCGGTCAGGGTCCTGTACAAGCCGCACCCTTTCACCGGCTCGCGCGACCCGGAGGCCGGCGCCGTGCACCGGCGCATCGTGGCGATGATGGAGCGCGCGGCGGCCGAACGCGCCGCCGACCCGCGCTGGGCCGCCGTGGCGGCGGAGACGGCGGCCGAACGGGAGCGGGCGCAGGCCGCGCTCCGCGCGATGGAGGAGAGCGGAGGGCCGGGGCCCGCGCTCGCGGCCGTCTGGGACGACGCCTCCGTCTCCCGCGACGCGCTCACCCCCGCCGCCGAGGCGGCGGCCGAGGAGCGCGGGATCGCCGAGTGGAACGACACCTACTGGCGCTCCCGCGGCTGGTGGGAGCACCGCGTCGTCACCGGCCCGCGGCCGCTGCTGTTCGACTGCTTCAACGAGTCGGACGCCCTGGTCTCCGACATCTCCAGCGTCGTCTCGGACTTCATCGCCAGCGGCAAGCCGTACGCCGTCACCGACTCGGCCGCCCTGGGCGCCGAGGAGTTCAGGCGGCAGAACACCGCCGTGCGCGCCGCCGTGATCCTCTCCAACGACGCCGCGCGGCTCGACGAGCTGCTGGCCGCGGCGCACGACCCGGCGCACGACCCCACGGCCGTGGCGCGCGAGGAGCTGAAGCACTACCTCATCGGCCCCGACGAGCCGCCGTCGCAGGCGCGGTTCGCCGCCGCCGTGGCCCACCTCGCGGCCAAGGCCGAGGCGCGCAACGCGGCCCAGGGCGCCGTGGAGGCGTCCGAGGCGGCGTCCGTCTCCGCCGTGGCGGCCCCGGCGGAGTCCCCCCTCCGCCCCGTTCCCGCACAGGAAGGCTGAGCCCTGTGGCCCCCAAGAAGCCGGCCAAGAAGCCGGAAGACATGCTCCCCGCGGAGCTGCGGCGTTCCATGCACTGGCTCCCCGAGGCCACGGCCGAGGAGAGCGAGGCGTTCTTCGACGAGGCGGGCGCGTTCCTCGCCACCGCCGACGCCCGCAAGCTCGCCAAGCTGCCGCCGCTGATGCGCGTCAAATGGCAGCTCGCCCGGGAGCGGCGGCTCGCCGACCTGCTGACCGTGCTGCGCCACGAACGGGAGTACCGCGCCTCGTCGTTCTCCGTCTCGGGCAGGCTCCGCCCCCGGGTGGAGATCCCCGGGTTCGACACCGGCACCCTCCCCGCCGAGGTGGTCAGGCTCCGCCCGGCCGAGACGCCGGTGAAGGGCAAGGCCACCGAGGTCCTGTGGCGCGAGGAGAAGCTCGTCGTGCTCGGCTACGCCTTCGTGCAGAACGTCCCGGCCGACAGCGCGTCGCGGATGCCGCGCTTCGCCTGGCTGCGGCAGCAGGGCGCGCGCCGGCGCGTGCCCGTCCGGGTGCGCCCGCGCACCGAGCTGCGCGCCACCCGGGACTCGGCGCAGGCGCTGCATGGCTACGACGAGTCCGGCTTCGAGCTGGTCGTGGACCCCAGGAAGCTGCGCACCGGCGGGCGCTGGCGGCCCGGGGTCTGGCAGCTGACGCTCGCGCTGCCCTCGCCGGGCGTGGTGCGGGTGGGCTCGCTGGACAAGACCGACATCGGCAGCGCGGGCCACTCGCAGGCCAGGGAGCTGGCCGACGGCGTCCGGCTGATCGCGGGCTTCGCCGAGGAGCGGCTCCAGCTGACCGTCGACACCCCGGGCGCCGAGATCGCCGCCCACGAGCGCGTGGGCGACGCGCTGCGGCTGCGGCTGCACGTGCCGGCCACCTCGGAGGGCAGGGCGCCCACCCGGCTGCTGGTCGAGCACAAGGGCGGCTCGTTCACCAAGGCGTATGACGTCGGCCGGGGCGAGGGCGGCCCCGCCGTCGACATCCCGCTGGCCGACCTCTCGGTCGCCGAGTCGGCGACCGCGCCCACCCAGGACTTCATCGCCACCCTGGAGTTCCCCGGCGGCGAGACCCGCAGGGCCACCGTGCGCGCCGGGTTCGCGCCCGGCCAGTACCCGGCGCCCGAGGGGCGCGAGGTCGCGGTGACGACCGACGGCCCGGGGCTGCTGAAGCTGCACGACCGGGTGCGGCAGGCCGTCGTGGACGAGCTGCGCTGGACGGCCGGGGGCGAGCTCGAACTGCGCGGCGCGTACACGGGCGACGCCGACGGGCTCGAACTGGTGCTGCGGCACGGCAAGTACATGGAGGAGAAGGCCCTCCCGTTCACGTGCGAGGACGGCCGTTTCACGCTGCTGATCGCGCCGGACCGCATGGAGTCCTACGACGGGGAGCAGGAGCTCCGCGAGGGCCGCTGGTACCTGTCGTTCCGCGAGGAGGGCGAGGCCGACCGCTCGGGCGACGTGCCCGTCAAGCTGCGCGGCGACCTGGTGGACACGCTGCCGCTGACGCACCGGGGCGCGCACCGGACGTACACCGTCGAACGCCGCTTCTTCGACCGCGTCTTCCTGGCCGCCGGGTCCCCGCTGCGGGAGGAGGACCGCGGCAAGTACCGCCAGCGCAGGCTGCGCGAGCTGTATGTGCGGGACCGCGAGAAGCCGCTGCGGAACGCGGTGTTCTACAACTGCTACCACGGCCGCCAGTTCTCCGACTCGCCGCGCGCGATCTACGAGGAGCTGGTGCGGCGCGGCACGGACGTCGAGCACATCTGGGGGACCAACGACCGCCAGGCCGTGGTGCCCGAGGGCATGCGGACGGTGGAGTGGAAGAGCGCCGAGTGGCACGAGACGCTGGCCACCAGCCGTTTCCTCGTCAGCAACGTGATGATCTCGTCGTGGATCAAGCGGCGTGAGGACCAGCTGTTCATCCAGACCTGGCACGGCACGCCGCTGAAGAAGATGGGCGCGGACCTGCTGGGCACCTCCAAGGCGAACCCGGCGTACATCGCCACGCTGCCGGGGCGCTTCGAGCAGTTCGACTACCTGGTGTCGCCCAACGCGTTCACCACGCCGATCATGCGTAGCGCGTTCGGATTCCCCAACGAGATCCTGGAGACCGGCTATCCGCGCAACGACGTCTTCTACCGCGGGGACCGCGAGGAGATCGCCGAGCGGGTGCGGAAGACGCTGCGGCTGCCCGCGGGCAAGAAGGTGCTGCTCTACACGCCGACCTGGCGGGACGACCAGCGGTTCGGCACGGGCAAGAAGTTCAAGCTGGACCTCCAGCTCGACCTGGCCGAGCTGGAGCGGCGGCTGGGCGACGAGTACGTGCTGCTGTTCCGCAAGCACCCCAAGATGCTGAACAACATCACGGGCGCGCGCGACGGCTTCGTCCGCGATGTCGCGGCCTACGCGGAGATCTCCGATCTGTACCTCGTCTCCGACGTGCTGATCACGGACTACTCGTCCTCGATGTTCGACTTCGCGCACACCGGGCGGCCGATGGTGTTCTTCACCTACGACCTGGAGCACTACCGGGACACGCTGCGCGGCTTCTACTTCGACTTCACCGGCACCGCGCCCGGACCGCTGGTGAAGACGACGGAGGAGCTGATCGACTCCCTGCGGAGCCTGGACGTGGTGCGGAAGGAGTACGCCGACCGGTACGCGGCCTTCGCCGAGAGGTTCTGCGAGCCGGCGGACGGGCGGGCCACCGCGCAGGTCGTGGACCGGATGCTGGAGTGGGCCGAGGGCACGGGGCGCCCCCGCACGGGCTAGCCCCCGACCGGCCCTCCGGGCCCGCGGCCCCCGGCCGCGGGCCCCGCGCGTGTCAGGGGCGCTCTCCGGCTCCGGCGGCTCCGGTTCCGCGGGCTTCGGTTCCGCGGGCTCCGGCCGCGGGGGTGGGTGTGGGGGCGGCCGTGGGGCGGCGGAAGAACCAGGCCATCCCCGGCTCCATCACCGGCCGGAACGCACGCCTGACCGGCGGCGTGCACAGCAGCGTGACGCCCGCCGCCGCGACCACGGTGGTCAGCGGCAGCGAGGTCTGGATGTGCCGCATCACCTCGGGCTCGTACCAGTCCCAGGCGCGGGCGCCGGAGATCAGGAAGCCGTGCAGCAGATAGCCCGAGATGGTCCCCGCGCCCAGCACCGTGAACCAGGTGCGGCGGCCGGGGACCAGCGCGAAGAAGCAGACGGTGAGCACCACCGCGCAGCAGAAGAGCGCCAGCGTCATCGCCATCCCGGCCCACCACGCCTCGCCGAGCTCCTGTGCGGCGTCGCGGTGGTAGAGCCACTGGTACTCCATGCGCGGCGCGACGAGGTAGGCGACCAGCGCGGCGCCCGTGAACACCGGCAGCGCGAGCAGCCGGACGGCGCGGCGCCTGGCCAGGGCGAAGTGCTCGGGCCGCAGGACGAGGCCGAGCACGAAGAACGGGAGGAACTGGAGGACCCGCTGGAGCTGGAGGTCGTTGCCGAGCGAGGGCGACGCCGAGGCGGCGGCGGCGATGGCGAGGGAGAGCGGCAGCGGCCAGCGCACCGCCTGCCACACCGGCACGGTCAGCCGCCAGATCAGCAGCGCGAGCAGGAACCACATGAGCCACTTGGGCTCGAACAGGGGGATGTAGGTGTCGGGGTCGTCCTCCAGGCCCCGCATCCAGAAGACATACGCGAGCTGGAAGACCACATAGGGAACGGCGACCCCGGTGACCAGCCGCGCCACGCGCCGCGGGCTGCCGTCGAAGCCGCGGGAGAAGTATCCGGCGATGACGATGAACGCCGGCATGTGGAACGTGTACACCGTCATGTAGAGCGCCATGACGACGCGCGAGTCGGGGTGCAGGGGCTCCCAGGCGTGGGCGACCGCGACCAGCACGATGGCGAGGAACTTGGCGTTGTCGAAGAACGCGTCACGCCGCCGCGCGTCCGCGCCGGGTTCGGCGCCCCCCTGGGCCCTGACCTGCGTGTCGGCCTGGCGGGGGACGGCGGGGGTCTCCGTCGTCTGATGCGGGCTGCTTGTCACACCAATGCACCTTAACGGCAGGTGACGCCCGGGTGGCGTGCAGGGGCTGGAGGAGACTGGTCACATGACCCGCACCGTCCGCCCCACCCTTCACCCCACCCCCGCCGGTGACGCGCGCATCACCTGGCACCACGCCACCACCGGAACGGCCCGCGCCGTGCTGGCGCTCGGGCACGGCGCCGGGGGCGGGATCGAGGCGCCCGACCTCCAGGCGCTCGCCGCCCGCCTGCCGGCGCGCGGGATCACGGTCGCGCTGGTCGAGCAGCCGTGGCGCGTGGCCGGGAAACGGCTCGCGCCCCCGCCGCGCTCCCTGGACGCGGCCTGGACCGCGCTCTGGCCCGAGCTGGCGGCTCCCGGTCCTCCGGTCGTCGCGGGCGGGCGCAGCGCCGGGGCGCGCGTGGCCTGCCGCACCGCGCGCACGACCGGCGCGCACGCGGTGCTGGCGCTCTCGTTCCCCCTGCATCCCCCGGGGAAGCCCGAGAGGTCGCGGCTCGACGAGCTGACGGGGGTCGGGGTCCCGGCGCTGGTGGTGCAGGGCGGCCGGGACACGTTCGGGAGGCCGGACGAGTTCCCGCCGGGGACCGAGCTCGTCGTGGTGCCGGACGCCGACCACGGCTTCGCGGTGCGGGCGAGCGCCGCCCTGGGCCGCGAAGCGGCGCTGGCGGCCGCGGCCGCCAGCGCCGGTGAGTGGCTGGACCGGGTGCTGCCCCCGGCCCGCCCCGGCCGGGGCGCGACCCCGGTCAGCCGGTGATGCGCTGTCCTGACGGTCGCGGTATCGGCAGCTCCACGCCCGACTCCCCGGACGCCAGCCGCGCCTGGCGCGCCCGGCGGGCGTCGGCCTCCGCGCACAGCGCCCGCGTCGCCTCCCTGAACCTGACCAGCGAGGGCGGATCGGCCGGGCCGAGCAGGTACTCCTTCAGCCGGCCGCGCTCCTCGGCCCGGACGTCGTGCCCCGGGTCGGTCACGGATCGCAGCAGCTCCGGGATCTCACCCGCCTCGGGCGTGACGATGGCCGCCGCCCTGACCGTCGGGTTCGCCTCCCTGAACTCCCCCTCCGGGCGGCCACTGGTGTTGACCACCGCGTAGGGCTTGGTGCTGGCCAGGAAGTCGGCCGCCACGCTGGAGACGTCCGTGATCAGCAGGTCGGCCTGGTTGAAGCAGCTGTAGATGTCGGGCCGCGAACCGGTCAGGACCAGGTGCGCGTCACCGGGCTGCGCCGCCCAGAACGCCGTGCGCCAGGCCGCCGTCGCCTCCTCGACCCGTTCGGCCCTGCCGGGCTCGGGCGCGGTCTGCCGCATCATCCGCTCGACCTCGTCGGCGCCGGGCCGGAACACCCGTGAGGTCAGCCGGTTCAGCTCCTCGGAGCGCCGGGCCAGCTCGGCGCGGTCGCCCGAGAGCGCGCCCTGGTCCGCCCGCCCGGGGGCGGCCTCGGCCGAGGGCGGCGCGGGGGCGGGCGCGGCCAGCGTGCCGCGCTCGGGCTGCCTGCGCGCCGGACGGCCCGCGCCCGCCGCGTTGGCCTCGGTGATCAGCGCCCTGATCCTGAGGTCCGCCGCGCCCGCCTCCTTGTTCACCGAGCCGGTCATCGGGTGCGGCTTGTACAGCAGCCGCGCCCGCGGGTCGGCCAGCAGGGCGCGCACGATGTTCTCGCCCGCCAGGAGCACCGAGGTGTTGCCCGGGTCGTTCGTCCATCCCTCCCAGGTGGGCGCGTACAGCACCGTCACGCGCCGCCCCGGCTCGGGCGCCCCGGTCCAGGGCAGGATCGGCGCCAGCTGCGGGCGGCCCACCTCCACCACGTCCCGGTCGTCCACGCCGACGTCCGCCAGCGCGTACCGTTTCCTCGCCGCAGGGCCGGCCACCCAGACCTGGTCGTAGACCTTGGCGTACGGGTTGCAGCTGGAGAGCTTGTCGCTCTCGCCGTGGTTGGTGAACGCGTGCTTGATCGTCGGGATGCGCAGCACCTGCGACGTCTTGGGCGCGTTCGCCGGGTGCAGCAGCATCTTCAGCGAGGAGTGTTCGAGCAGCATCAGGTGCGCCACCCGCGGCAGGCACACGATGGGCACGTCCGTGGCGGCGATCTGCTGCACCATGCCGCGCTCGCGCAGCACCACCAGCGGCCTGCCCTCCAGCGCGGCCAGGGTGGAGAGCCACATGTTCGCCTGGTACGCGGTGCCCGAGCCGCCGGAGAAGTAGAGGCCGACGTCGGGCCGGTACTCCTCGATCCAGCCGCGGAACCACGACAGCGTCCGCTCCTCCGACGGCGCGCGCTTGCCGGGCATCAGCCAGGTGGCCAGGTACGCCACGCAGCCCCCGAACAGCGCCAGCGAGATCGCGACCCCGGTCAGCCCCCACACCGCCCGGTCGGTGGCCGCCGTCGTCAGCATGCCGAGCGTGCCGGGCACCGCGAGCAGCGGCATCCGGTGACCCGGCCGGATCAGCAGCCGCGGCGGGGCGGGGGAGAGCCGCAGCTCCGCGGTGTCGATGTTCCGCGTGACCACCGGCAGCGTCCGGGAGCGGCGGACCACCACGGCCAGCGCGCGGCAGGCGAAGTGCGCCGCGTAGGCCGCCAGGAGGCCGCCGACCATCAGCAGCCTGGCGACCGTGTCGATGCCGGAGAGGTGCGCGATGCCGAGCACGGTCAGCAGATCCCGCAGCAGCTGTCTGAGGCCCTCGTCGAGGTGCAGCCGGCCGAGCGCGGCGATGACGCCCGGCTGCCAGCGGCGCAGCGCGAGGTCGAGCGCGACGCCGAGCAGGGCGGAGATGAACAGTAACGGCGCGTTGGGGAGTTGGGCACCGATGAACTGGGCGGTATAGAGGCACGCCAGCGCCGCGAGTGCGCTCCACTGCGCACCACGGCTATGCCACGGTCCTGCGGACACGATCAGGCTCCGGTTCGGGGGGATCGGGGGAGGTGTTCCGGCG
>NZ_LAVK01000090.1 GCF_001083795.1 Streptomyces sp. SBT349 | reverse complement strand
GGAAATTTTTATAAGAGACAGGGGGTGGGGCCCGGCGTGGTGCGGCTGGTGCCGGTGCCCTCCTCGCGCGCCGCGGTGGCCAGGCGCGGCCACGACCCGGTGCGGCGGGCGGCCCTGGCGGCGGCGACGCGGCTGCGGCACGAGGGGCGGGCGGCGCGGGTGTGCGCCGCCTTGCGGCATGGCCGGGAGGTGGCCGACCAGGCGGGTCTGACGGCCGGGCAGCGGGCGGCGAACCTCGCGGGGGCGCTGGCCGTGCGCCGCGGGACGGTGGCGCCGGGCGACCCCGTGCTGCTGGTGGACGACGTGCTGACGACGGGCGCCTCGCTGACCGAGGCGGCGCGCGCGGTGCGCGCCGCCGGGGGGCTGGTGCTGGGGGCCGCGGTCGTCGCCGGTCCCCCTTTTGAGTGGACGTGATGACCTCTGGGTAGGGGTGCCGCACGGGCCGTCGCGGTAGTACGTTCGGTAGGAAGAGCCCGGCTGATTCCGGCATAACTGGATATGCAGCGTTTTCGCGATTGTTCGACTTCACGCCCCGCCACCTGAATCAGGTGGGTGTTTGATCTTCCTTTCGGGGGAGAAGGAGGTGACAAGTCGTAACCCCGACGTAACCCCGGAGGAGCGCCGTGGACACCGGCGCTTTCCGGTTCCAGTGCGCGAAGGGCGTCCCCCGTCGCTGAGGACGGAGCCGCCCGGATCGGAGTTCTGCGTGGACATCGTCGTCAAGGGCCGCAAGACAGAGGTGCCGGAGCGATTCCGGCGGCACGTGGCCGAGAAGCTCAAGCTGGAGAAGATCCAGAGAATCGACGGCAAGGTGACCCGCCTCGACGTGGAAGTGTCCAAGGAACACAATCCGCGTCAGGCCGACCGCTCGGACCGAGTCGAGATCACCCTCCGCCACCGCGGGCCCGTGGTGCGGGCCGAGGCGTCGGCGGCGGACCCGTACGGAGCCCTTGACCTGGCGGTCGAGAAACTGGAGTCGCGGCTGCGCAGGCAGCACGACAAGCGCAACTCCCGCCGCGGGCGCGACCGGACCCCGGCGAGCGAGGTGGCGGCCGTGATGCGCGACGCGGCGCCGCTCAACGGCATCGGCGACGTCCGGCCCCCGGTGACCGAGCAGTCCCCGCCGGTCCGGCTCGTCGGCTCGGTGGTGGTCGAGGGGGACGGCCCCCTCGTGGTCCGCGAGAAGACCCACAGGGCCGCGCCGATGACCCTCGAACAGGCGCTGTACGAGATGGAACTGGTCGGCCACGACTTCTATCTGTTCGTGGATTCGGAGACCAAGCAGCCCAGCGTCGTCTACCGCCGCCACGCCTACGACTACGGCGTGATCCACCTGGAGCCCGACGCGTTCGCCGGGGCTCCGGAGGAGGCCGGGGGCGCGCTCGGCGGCTGAGCCCCGCTGTCCCGGTCGGCACCCCGGGGCCGGATCGTGGATCCGGCCCGGGGTGCCGCCATGGAATCATGGGGTCGCCGATTGTGGCAGTCGCGTATCGACCGGCAAGGGGGAGGACGATGGTGGACACCTTCGGTCCCACGATGTCCCAGCGGCAGCACCGTGTTCCGCGCGCGGATCCGGTGGGGGAGCAGCGCGAGCCGATCCGGGTGCTGGTCGTGGACGACCACGAACTGTTCCGCCGGGGCCTTGAGATCGTGCTGGCGCAGGAGGAGGACATCCAGGTCGTCGGCGAGGCGGGGGACGGCGCCGAGGCGGTGGAGAAGGCCGCGGACCTGCTGCCCGACATCGTGCTGATGGATGTGCGGATGCCGAGGCGGGGCGGGATCGAGGCGTGCACCTCCATCAAGGAGGTGGCCCCCAGCGCGCGGATCATCATGCTGACGATCAGCGACGAGGAGGCCGACCTCTACGACGCCATCAAGGCCGGGGCCACCGGCTATCTCCTCAAGGAGATCTCCACCGACGAGGTGACCGCGGCGATCAGGGCCGTGGCGGACGGGCAGTCGCAGATCAGCCCGTCGATGGCGGCCAAGCTGCTCACCGAGTTCAAGTCGCTGATCCAGCGCACGGACGAACGGCGCCTGGTGCCCGCCCCGAAGCTGACCGACCGGGAGCTCGAAGTGCTCAAGCTGGTCGCCACGGGGAAGAACAACCGGGACATCGCCAAGGACCTGTTCATCAGCGAGAACACGGTGAAGAACCACGTGCGGAACATCCTGGAGAAGCTCCAGCTCCACTCCCGGATGGAAGCGGTGGTCTACGCGATGCGCGAGAAGATCCTGGACCTGGAGAGCGGCTGACGGCCCTCGGCCCGCGTCTGCCGGCCCGCGCCTACCGGCTCGTGCCCGGCGCCCCGAGGACTGCCTCGGCCACCTCGCGCACGGCGTCCGCCAGGGGCCGTTGGAGCTCGGAGGGTGTCGTCCGCTCCACCCTGATGTCCGTGCAGTCCACCCAGCGCGCGGCCTCCGCCAGCGCCTCCGCCATCGCCGGTATCGACGCGGCGGCCCGCGCGGGGCCCGACTCGAACGCCGCGTGCCGCGCCACCAGCGTCGAGCCCTCGCGGGCCGGGTCCACCCGGCCGAGCAGCCGTCCGCCGGCCAGCAGCGGCATGGAGAAGTACCCGTAGATCCGCTTGGGCCGGGGCACATACGCCTCGAGCCGGTGCACGAAACCGAAGATCCGCTCCGTGCGCGGCCGGTCCCAGACCAGCGAGTCGAACGGCGAGAGCAGCGTGGTGCGGTGCCGCCCGCGCGGCGGGGTGGCCAACGCGGCCGGGTCCGCCCAGGCGCGGTGCCGGCCGCCGCGCCCGTCCTCGCCGCCCCACCCCTCGACCTCCACCCGCACCAGCCCGGTGTCCTCGACGACCGACTCCACCTGGGTGCCGGTCAGCCGGTGGTAGTCCGCCAGGTCCGCCTGCGTGGCCACGCCCATCGCCGCGCCCGCCTGCGCGACCAGCCGCCGCACGCACTCGGCGTCGTCCAGGTCGTCGTGCCAGAGCCCGGAGGGGATCGCGCGCTCCGCCAGGTCGTAGACCCGCTTCCAGCCGCGCCGCCGGGTGCAGACCACGTCGCCGTGCATCAGCGCCCGTTCGACGGCGATCTTGGAATCGCTCCAGTCCCACCAGGGCCCGCCGTTCTTCGCGCCGCCGAGGTCCGTGGCGGTGAGCGGGCCCTCGTCGCGGAGCTGGGCGATCACCTTGTCGTAGGCGGAGCGGGGCAGCTCCGTGTTCCACTTCTCCCTGGCCAGGTAGGCGCGGCGGCGGAAGGCGAACAGCGGCCACTCCTCGATCGGAAGGACGCACGCGGCGTGCGACCAGTACTCGAAGGAGCGGCCTCCCGCCCAGTACGCGTCCTCCACGGCGCTCCTGCCGACGGCGCCGAGCCGGGCGTAGGGGAGCAGCTCGTGCGAGCGTGCCAGGACGGAGATCGTGTCCAGCTGGACCGCGCCGAGGCGGCGCAGGACGCCCCGGACCCCGGCCTTCCGGTCGGGGGCGCCGAGGAGCCCCTGGGCGCGCAGCGCGATGCGACGGGCCTCGTCGGCGGACAGGTGCAGCGAAGCGGCAGTCATGCGAGGGATCGTAGAGCCGACCACTGACACTCCCGGCGGCACTCGCATACCATGGCCGGTGCGGCGGGGTCATCCGCTGTGCCCGCGCTTCCCATGTCGCGCAAGGCCCGACCGGCAAGGAGACCAGCCCTCGTGTCCGTCTTCAACAAGATCATGCGTGCAGGCGAAGGCAAGATCCTGCGCAGGTTGCAGCGCATCGCGAACCAGGTGAACTCCATCGAAGAGGACTTCGTCGATCTCACCGACGCGGAGCTGAAGGCGCTCACGAGCGAGTACAAGGAGCGCTTCACCGAGGGCGAGACCCTGGACGACCTGCTGCCCGAGGCGTTCGCCACGGTCAGGGAGGCCGCCAAGCGCGTGCTGGGTCAGCGCCACTACGACGTGCAGCTGATGGGGGGCGCCGCGCTGCACCTCGGCTATGTCGCCGAGATGAAGACCGGCGAGGGCAAGACGCTGGTCGGCACGCTGCCCACCTATCTGAACGCGCTGGCCGGCGAGGGCGTGCACCTGATCACGGTCAACGACTACCTCGCGCAGCGCGACTCGGAGTGGATGGGCCGCGTGCACCGCTTCCTCGGCCTCTCGGTCGGCTGCATCACGGCGGGCATGCCGCCGGCGAAGCGGCGCGAGCAGTACGCCTGCGACATCACCTACGGAACGAACAACGAGTTCGGCTTCGACTACCTCCGCGACAACATGGCCTGGTCGAAGGAGGAGCTGGTCCAGCGCGGCCACAACTACGCGGTCGTGGACGAGGTGGACTCGATCCTCATCGACGAGGCGCGGACCCCGTTGATCATCTCGGGCCCGGCGGACCAGGCGACCAAGTGGTACGCCGACTTCGCCAAGCTCGTGCAGCGCCTGGAGAAGGGCGAGGCGGCGATCCCGACGCGCCAGCAGCCGGAGACCGGCGACTACGACGTGGACGAGAAGAAGCGCACGGTCGCCATCCACGACGCGGGCGTCACCAAGGTCGAGGACTGGCTGGGCATCGACAACCTCTACGAGTCGGTGAACACCCCGCTGGTCGGCTACCTGAACAACGCGATCAAGGCCAAGGAGCTCTACAAGAACGACAAGGACTACGTCGTCATGGACGGCGAGGTCGTGATCGTCGACGAGCACACCGGCCGCATCCTGGCGGGCCGCCGCTACAACGAGGGCATGCACCAGGCGATCGAGGCGAAGGAAGGGGTGAAGATCAAGGACGAGAACCAGACGCTCGCCAAGATCACCCTTCAGAACTACTTCCGCCTCTACGACAAGCTCGCCGGCATGACCGGTACGGCGATGACCGAGGCCGCCGAGTTCCACCAGATCTACAAGCTCGGCGTGGTGCCCATCCCGACCAATGTGCCGATGGAGCGCCTCGACCGCTCCGACCTGATCTACCGCACGGAGGTCGCCAAGTTCTCCGCGGTGGTGGACGACATCGCCGAGAAGCACGAGCTGGGCCAGCCGGTGCTGGTCGGCACGACCTCGGTGGAGAAGTCGGAGTACCTCTCCCAGCAGCTGAACAAGCGCGGCGTGCGGCACGAGGTCCTCAACGCGAAGAACCACGAGCGCGAGGCGGCGATCGTCGCCAAGGCGGGCCGCAGGGGCGCGGTGACGGTGGCGACCAACATGGCCGGCCGCGGCACCGACATCAAGCTCGGGGGGAACCCGGACGAGATCGCCGAGAGCCAGCTGCGCGGCCAGGGGCTGGACCCGGCCGAGGACCCCGAGGGCTGGGCCGCGGCGCTGCCGGGCGCGCTGGAGGCCGCCGAGAAGGCGGTGAAGGCCGAGTTCGAGGAGGTCAAGGACCTCGGCGGGCTGTATGTGCTGGGCACCGAGCGCCACGAGTCGCGCCGCATCGACAACCAGCTGCGCGGCCGCTCCGGCCGTCAGGGCGACCCGGGCGAGTCCCGCTTCTACCTGTCGCTCGGCGACGACCTGATGCGGCTGTTCAAGGCGGCGATGGTCGAGCGTGTGATGTCGATGGCGAACGTGCCCGACGACGTGCCGATCGAGAACAAGATGGTCACCCGGGCCATCGCCTCCGCCCAGGGCCAGGTCGAGCAGCAGAACTTCGAGATCCGGAAGAACGTCCTCAAGTACGACGAGGTGCTCAACCGGCAGCGCGAGGTCATCTACAGCGAGCGGCACCGGGTACTGGCGGGCGAGGACCTGCACGAGCAGGTGCGGTTCTTCATGGACGACACGATCGAGGCGTATGTGCGGGCCGAGACCGTGGAGGGCTTCGCCGAGGAATGGGACATGGACCGGCTGTGGGGCGCGTTCAAGCAGCTCTACCCGGTGCAGGTGACGGTCGAAGAGCTGGAGGAGCAGGCCGGCGGCAGGGACGGGCTGACCCCCGAGTTCATCGTCGAGTCCATCAAGGAGGACGTCTACCAGCAGTACGACAAGCGCGAGGAGGAGCTCGGCCCCGAGGTCATGCGGGAGCTGGAGCGGCGCGTGGTGCTGTCGGTCCTGGACCGCAAGTGGCGTGAGCACCTCTACGAGATGGACTACCTCCAGGAGGGCATCGGGCTGCGTGCGATGGCGCAGCGCGACCCGGTCGTGGAGTTCCAGCGCGAGGGCTACGACATGTTCACCGCGATGATGGAGGGCATCAAGGAGGAGTCCGTCGGCTACCTGTTCAACCTGGAGGTCCAGGTCGAGCGGCAGGTCGAGCAGGTGCCGGTGCAGGGCGGCGAGAAGGCGGCGCAGGCCGCGGGCCCCGGCCAGAAGCAGGGCGCTCCGCAGGAGGCGGTGCCCGCCGGCGCGACGCAGGGCGGCGCCCGTCCCGCCATCCGGGCCAAGGGCCTGGAGGCGCCCAAGCGCGCGGACCGGCTGCACTTCTCCGCGCCCTCGGTGGACAGCGCGGGCGGTGTCGTGGAGGGCGACTTCGCGGCCTCCGGCGGTGACCAGCGGACGTCGGGCGGCTCGGGCAGCACCGGCGGCGGCGCCGCCGACGACGGGCTGACCAGGGCCGAGCGGCGCAAGGCGCAGAAGGGCGGCCGTCGCCGCAAGAAGTGACGCCCGGCCGGCCCCCGTCGGCCTGGGCGTGACCGGGACGGGGGCCGGGCTCATGGAACGGTGTCCAGCTCGACGGCGCAGCACTGCCAGCGGGCGGTGCCGGGGCGGCGTTCGAGGCGGAAGGCCAGCGCCCGGGTCCTGTCGCCCGCGGCGATGCGGGCGAACGCCTCGATGGCGTCCGTCCGCGGGCTGCTGGCGCCGACCCGGCTGACGACCGGCGCCCGGCCGCCGGGAGGCGGGCGCAGGGGGGCGCGCGGGGCGAGGAGGCTGAGCTGCTCGTACGCCTGCGCGCCCGCGTGACCCAGCAGGATGTGCACCGGCCGCTGACCGCTGAGGATGAGCAGCAGCTGCTGCGCGAACCAGTCGTGCGGCGCCGTCTCCCCGCGCCGGTGACGCCCGTGCCGCCCGGCCGTTCTCCGCCCCGGTCCCCGCGAGTCGGCGCGTGAGTCGGCGCGGCGCGCCGGGCCCCGGCTTCCGGCGCGCGTCGAGGACTGCACGTGTGACCACCCCCGTGATGAAGCTACTGACGAGTAACTGTGGCGGATTGTAAGGGGGTCATCACGCAGTGGCAAGGTGCCCTCGTCCTGGTACAGTGCCGCTTCCCGAGGCAGCGCCCCGGGACATCCGAAGGAACCCCAGGAACCCTCAGGAAGGGGCCCCCGTTCCGTGCGCGTCTATGTGCCCCTCACGCTGTCCTCCCTGGCCGAGGCGCACCGTGCCGGCCACGCCGGGCCCGCCCCGTTGACCGCGTACGCCGTGACCCCCGCGCTGCGCGAGTGGTATCTCTCGGGCGGCGAGGAGGAGTTGGAGTACGCCGCGCTCAGCAGGGCGGCGCAGGCGTCGCTGCGGCTGGTCGCCGCCGACCCCGGGGTGGCCAGGCGCCGGGTGGTCGCGGCGGCCGACGTGCCGGACCGGGCCGCGGTCGCCGACCCCGACCAGGCGCTGCTGGCCGAGTCGTTGGGCGAGGTGCGCCTGAACGAGCCTGTCCCGCTGACCGTCTTCGCGTCGGTGCACGTGGACGGCGAGGAGGCCGAGCGGGACGTCGCCGCCGCGGCGGCGGCCCTGGGCGCGGCCGATCTCGGCGACGAGGACGCGCGGTTCACCGTGGACGGGGCCGCCGACCACGAGCTGCTGTGGTACGGGGTCCAGGAGATCGACCGCCTGGTGTGACGGGGCCCTCTCGTCGTTGTCGGTGGGGCACCGTACGGTCTATGGCATGGCTTCAGGGATCCGCTCTGCTCCGTCGGCCCCGGCCGCGCACATCGTCTGGGACTGGAACGGCACGCTCCTGCACGACATCGACGTGGTGATCGAGGCGACCAATGTCTCCTTCGCCGAGATCGGCATACCCCCGATCACCCTGGACCGTTACCGCGAGCTGTACTGCGTCCCGGTTCCGCGGTTCTACGAGCGGCTGATCGGCCGGCTGCCGAGTGACGAGGAGTGGGCTGTGATGGACAGCACATTCCACCGCCACTACTTCGCGCGGGCCGACACCGCGGCGCTGGCCGAGGGTGCGGCGGCGCTGCTCGCGGGGTGGCAGGCGGCGGGGCGCACGCAGTCGGTGTGCTCCCTCGCGCCGCACGAGCGGCTGCTGCCGTGGGTGACCAGGCTGGGCATACACGGACACTTCCTGCGCGTCGACGGGAACACGGGGGACGGCGTCGTCGCCGGCAAGGCCGCGCAGATGGCGCGGCACCTGTCGGCGCTGGCCACGGCGCCGGACGGCCTGGATCCCGCCCGCGTGGTCGTCATCGGCGACGCCACCGACGACGCCGCGGCGGCGGCGCACGCCGGCGCGGGCGCGGTGCTCTACACCGGCGGCTCCCACAGCAGGCGCAGCCTGCTGGCGGCCGGGGTCCCGGTGGTGGACAGCCTGGCGGACGCGGTCCGTACGGCGGAGGAGATGCTGGGGAACGGCTGAAGGACCGATGAACCAGCGGCACGGTTTTCACCCGATGCTGACCCGCCCGTTATCGGCGGGGCGTTAGCCTGGTCGTCGTGATCGGTGCGACCACGTCTGGAGTTCCGGCCGGAGGCGGCGCCGCCCCGTCCGGGCCGCCGCCCATCCCACGGGCCGGCTCGGCCACTGGTCCGATCCATCGGGCGCATGCACGCCATGAGAGCGAGCGCGCCCGGTGACCGTTTCTCGACGTCACGCAACGGCGCGCGACACAGGAGCCAAGAGGACATGCACAGCAAGCTGGATGAAGCCAAGGCTGAACTACTGACACAGGCCGCCCAGGTGGCCGACCGGGGGACCGCCGGCGGACCCCCCGGGCACGGCATGGACTCCGCGGCCATCGCGGCGTACCTCCAGCGCTACTACCTCTACATCGCACCCGAGGACATCCTCCAGCGCGATCCGGTCGACCTGTACGGGGCCGCCTTCGCGCATTACCGGCTGGCCGGCAGGCGACCGCAGGGCACGGCCAAGGTCCGCGTCCACAGCCCCACCGTCGAGGAGATGGGCTGGGCGAGCAGCCACACGGTGGTCGAGGTGGTCACCGACGACATCCCGTTCCTCGTCGATTCCGTGACCAACGAGCTGTCGCGCCAGGGCCGCGGCATCCACCTCGTGATCCACCCCCAGATCCTCGTCAGGCGCGACCTCACCGGGAAGCTCCTCGAAGTCCTCGACGCGGGCCGCGACCCGGTCGGCCCCTCGGCGACCACCTACGAGCCGGCCGAACTGCCCGCCGACGCCGTGATCGAGAGCTGGATCCACGTCGAGATCGACCGCGAGACCGACCACGAGGACCTGGCGCGGATCGAGGCCGGGCTGCGCGGCGTGCTCAGCGACGCCAGGGAGGCCGTGGAGGACTGGCAGAAGATGCGCGGCACCGCCCTGCGCATCGCCGAGGGGCTGCCCGGGGAGCCGCTGCCGTCCGAGCTCGCCGAGCCGGACGTCGAGGAGGCCAGGGAGCTGCTGCGCTGGCTGGCCAACGACCACTTCACCTTCCTCGGGTACCGGGAGTACGCACTGGCACGCGAGGGCGAGGAGGGCGCGGAGGACGTGCTGCGCGCCATTCCGGGCAGCGGGCTCGGCATCCTGCGCTCCGACCCCGCCCACGACCCCGACTCGACCCATCCGACGGCCTCCGCCGCGTTCGCCCGCCTGTCGCCCGCGGCGCGCGCCAAGGCGCGCGAGCCGCGGCTGCTGATCCTCACCAAGGCCAACAGCCGGGCCACCGTGCACCGCCGCTCGTATCTGGACTACATCGGCGTCAAGACGTTCGACGCCGAGGGCCGAGTCACCGGCGAGCGGCGCTTCCTCGGGCTGTTCTCCGCCGCCGCCTACACCGAGTCGGTGCGCCGCATCCCGGTCATCCGGCGGAATGTGGCGAAGGTGCTGGCCGCCGCCGGGTTCGCCGCGGACAGCCACAGCGGCCGGGACCTGCTCCAGATCCTGGAGACCTACCCGCGCGACGAGCTGTTCCAGACGCCGGTCGGGACGCTGCGCTCCATCGCCACCTCGGTGCTCCACCTCCAGGAGCGGCGCAGGCTGCGGCTGTTCCTGCGGCAGGAGGAGTACGGGCGCTACTACTCGGCGCTGGTGTACCTGCCCCGTGACCGTTACACCACCTCGGTCCGGCTCCGTCTGACGGAGATCCTCACCGAGGAACTGGCGGGCACGAGCGTGGACTTCAGCGGGTGGAACACCGAATCGGTGCTCTCCCGGCTGCACTTCGTCGTCCGCGTCGAGCCGGGCACCGAGCTGCCCGAGCTGACCGAGGCGGACGTCGACCGCATCGAGAGCAGGCTGGCCGAGGCGTCGCGCTCCTGGACGGACGGCTTCGCCGACGCGCTGGCCGCCGAGTGCGGCGAGGAGCACGCGGCCGAGCTGGGGCACTCCTATCTCGACGCCTTCCCCGAGGGGTACAAGGCCGACTTCGCGCCGCGCGTCGCCGTGGCCGACCTCCAGTACGTCTCCGGGCTCAGGCCGGGCACCGACTCGGACTTCGCGCTCAGCCTCTACGAGCCGGTGAACGCGGGTCCCGGTGAGCGCCGTTTCAAGATCTACCGCACGGGCGAGCCGGTCTCGCTCTCCGCCGTGCTGCCCGTGCTCCAGTGCCTGGGCGTGGAGGTCGTCGACGAGCGCCCCTACGAGCTGCGGCCCGCCGGCGGACCGACCGCCTGGATCTACGACTTCGGCCTGCGGATCCCCGAGGCGCTGGCTGGCGGCCTGGTCGGGGACGGCCGCGAGCGGTTCCAGGACGCGTTCTCGGCCGCCTGGACCTCCGCCGCGGAGAACGACGGGTTCAACGCGCTGGTGCTGACCGCCGGGCTCACCTGGCGCGAGGCGATGGTGCTGCGCGCCTACGCCAAGTACCTGTGGCAGGCGGGCGCGCGGTTCACCCAGGAGCGGATGGAGGCCACCCTCCGGCAGAACGCGCACACCACCCGCCTCCTGGTGAACCTGTTCGAGGCCAGGCTCTCCCCGCTCCGCCAGGGCGCGGGCCGCGAGCTGACGGACGGCCTGCTGGAGGAGCTGGACGGCGCGCTGGAGCACGTGGCGAACCTGGACGAGGACCGCATCCTGCGCGCGTTCCTCACGGTCATCAAGGCCACGTTGCGCACCAACTACTTCCAGCACGACAGGAACGGCGTCCCGCACGCCTATCTGTCGATGAAGCTGGAGCCCAAGTCCATTCCCGAACTGCCCGAGCCCCGCCCGGCGTTCGAGATCTGGGTGTACTCGCCGCGGGTGGAGGGCGTGCACCTGCGGTTCGGCAAGGTGGCGCGCGGCGGGCTGCGCTGGTCGGACCGGCGCGAGGACTTCCGCACCGAGATCCTGGGCCTGGTGAAGGCGCAGGAGGTGAAGAACACGGTGATCGTGCCGGTCGGCGCGAAGGGCGGGTTCGTCGGCAAGCGGCTGCCCGACCCGGGCGTGGACCGCGACGCCTGGCTGGCCGAGGGCATCGCCTGCTACCGGACGTTCATCTCCGGCCTGCTGGACATCACGGACAATCTGGTGGACGGCCGGGTCGCGCCGCCCGACGACGTGGTGCGGCACGACGGCGACGACACCTACCTGGTGGTCGCCGCCGACAAGGGCACCGCCACCTTCTCCGACATCGCCAACGAGGTCGCGGTCTCCTACGGGTTCTGGCTCGGCGACGCCTTCGCCTCCGGCGGCTCCGCGGGGTACGACCACAAGGGCATGGGCATCACCGCCCGCGGCGCCTGGGAGTCGGTCAAGCGGCACTTCAGGGAGCTGGGCCACGACACGCAGGAGGAGGACTTCACCGTCGCCGGGATCGGCGACATGTCGGGCGACGTCTTCGGCAACGGGATGCTGCTGTCCAAGCACATCAGGCTGGTGGCCGCGTTCGACCACCGGCACATCTTCCTCGACCCCGACCCGGATCCGGCCGTCTCGTTCGCCGAGCGCGAGCGGCTGTTCCGGCTGCCGCGCTCCTCGTGGGCGGACTACGACGCCTCGCTGATCTCCAAGGGCGGGGGCATCCACCCGCGTTCGGCCAAGTCCATCCCCGTCACCGCGCAGGTCCGCGAGGCGCTCGGCATCCGGGGCAAGGTCGCGTCCATGACGCCGCCCGAGCTGATGCAGGCCATCCTCAGGGCCCCGGTGGACCTCCTGTGGAACGGCGGGATCGGCACCTATGTGAAGGCGGCCACCGAGACGCACCCCGACGCCGGGGACAAGGCCAACGACGCCATCCGCGTCAACGGCGCCGACCTGCGCGCCAAGGTCGTCGGCGAAGGCGGGAACCTGGGCCTCACCCAGCGCGGACGCATCGAGTACGCGGTGGCCGGGGGCCGGTGCAACACCGACGCCATCGACAACAGCGCGGGCGTGGACACCTCCGACCACGAGGTGAACATCAAGATCCTGCTCAACGCGGTGGTCGCCAACGGCGATCTCACCGTCAAGCAGCGCAACGCCGTGCTCGCCGGGATGACCGACGAGGTCGGCACCCTGGTCCTGCGCAACAACTACGCGCAGAACATCGCCCTGGCCAACGGCGCGGCCACCGCGCCCGGCCTGATCCTGGCGCACCAGCGGTTCATCCGCAGGCTGACCGAGCAGGGCAGGCTCGACCGCGAGCTGGAATTCCTGCCGTCCGACGACGACTTCCGCGAACGCAGGGGCGCCGGGCGCGGGCTGACGGAGCCCGAGCTCGCGGTGCTCCTCGCCTACGCCAAGCTGACGGTCACCGCCGAGCTGATCGGCACCGAGCTGCCCGACGACCCGTATGTCGGCCAGCTCCTCCAGGCGTACTTCCCGACCGCCCTGAGGGAGCGGTTCCCCGACCGCATCGAGATGCACGCGCTGCGCCGGGAGATCATCACCACCCTCCTGGTCAACGACACGATCAACGTCGCGGGCTGCTCGTTCGTCCACCGCATGCAGGAGGAGTCGGGCGCGGCCACGGAGGAGATCGTCCGCGCGCACACCGCGTCCCGGGCCATCTTCGGCCTCGCCGAGATCTGGGACACCGCGGAGGGCCTGGACAACGAGGTGGAGGCCGAGGTGCTCACGCGCCTGCGGCTGCACGCCAGGCGGCTGGTCGAGCGCGGGGCCCGCTGGCTGCTGAACAACCGGCCGCAGCCGCTGAAGCTGACCGACACGATCGACCTGTTCGCCGACCGGGTCGGGCAGGTGTGGCGGGAGCTTCCGAAGCTGCTGCGCGGGCGTGACCTGGAGTGGCACGGCGCGCAGCTCAAGCAGCTGGTGGCGGGCGGCATCCCGGCGCCGCTGGCCCGCCGGGTCGCCGGGTTCTCGGCCGCGTTCCCGGCCCTGGACATCGTCGCGGTCGCCGACAGGACCGGGCGCGACCTGATGGACGTCGCCGAGGTCTACTTCCACCTCAGCGACGAGCTGGGCATCTCCGCCCTCCAGAACCGGATCAGCGAGCTGCCGCGCGCCGACCGCTGGCAGTCGATGGCCCGCACCGCGATCCGCGAGGACCTGTACGCGGCGCACCAGCTGGTCACGGCGGACGTGCTGGCGGCGGGCGACGCGGACTCGGCGCCCGAGGCGCGGTTCGCGGCCTGGGCCCAGCGGAACGCGGCGATCCTCCACCGGGCCAGGGGGACGCTGGGGGAGATCCAGTCCTCGGAGAGCTTCGACCTGGCGAACCTGTCGGTGGCCATGCGCACCATGCGCACGCTGCTGCGTTCCAACCGCTAGCCGGCGGGGCTCTCAGCGGGGCTCTTCGGGGCCCTCCGGGGCCCTGGCCGCGGGGCGGGCGCGCACGTGCATGCGCTCGCCCTGGCGGCCGAAGAGGCTCAGGACCTCGACGGGCCGCTCGTCCAGGCTGCCGAACCAGTGCGGCAGCCTGGTGTCGAACTCCGCCGCCTCGCCCTGGCCGAGGACGAGATCGCGGTCGCCGAGCACCAGCCGCAGCCGCCCGGCCAGCACGTACAGCCACTCGTACCCCTCGTGCGTGCGCGGCTCGGGCTCGCGCACCCCGCCCGGGATGATCATCTTGTACGCCTGGAGCGCGCCCGGCTGCCGGGTGAGCGGGACGACGGTCCTGCCATGCACCGTGCGCGGCGCGAGCCGCACCCGGGGGTCGCCGGTCTCCGGCGCGCCGACCAGCTCGTCCAGCGCCACCCGGTGGGCGCGGGCGATGGGCAGCAGCAGTTCGAGGCTCGGCCGCCGCTGGCCCGACTCCAGCCGGGAGAGCGTGCTCTTGGAGATCCCGGTCGCCTCCGCGAGCGCAGCGAGCGTCACCCCGCGCCCGGTCCGCATCCGCCGCAGCCGGGGGCCCACCCCGGCCAGCACCTCACCGATCTCGCCGCTGCCGTTCGCGCTGTCCGTCATGCGTCCATTCCAGCACCCTTCCGGGCGACTCCGTCCCGGAAACGGCAACGAAGGTTGCCGTGGGGGGCCGTCGACGCCCACCCTGCGGAACGAACGCGCCACGCACGGCGCCACGTCAGGAGGACACGGTGACCGGTCAGCACCACGCCCACCAGCCGACCCATCCACACCAGCCGACCCAGCCGACCCATGCGCACGACCACGGCCACGGGGCCGACGACGTCGACTGGGAGGCCATGGCCGACCAGCTCGAACGCGGTGGTGAGCTCCACGTCCCCGCCGTCACCGCCGCCGCGGCCTGGCTGCGCGAGCGGATGCCCGCCCCCCGCCTGGTCCTCGACGTCGGCAGCGGCCCGGGCGTCGGCTCCTGCGTGCTGGCCGCCGCGTTCCCGAAGGCCGAGGTGGTGGCCGTGGACGGCGCCGACGGCCTGCTCGCCCGCGCCGCGACGCGCGCCGCCGAGCGCGGGCTCGACCGGGTGCGCACCCACCGCGCCGACCTGCCGGAGGGGCTGGGCGGCCTCGGCCCGGCCGACCTCGTCTGGACCAGCCGCTTCGTGCACCACGTCGGCGACCAGGCGGCGGCGCTGGCCGCCCTCGCCGGGGTGCTCCGCCCCGGCGGCCTGCTGGCCGTCGTCGAGGGCGGGCTCCCGGCCCGCTTCCTGCCCCGCGACATCGGCCTCGGCCGCCCCGGCCTCCAGCCCCGTCTCGACGCGGGCAACGACGAGTGGTTCGACGAGATGCGCGCCGGGCTGCCCGGCGCGGTCGCGGCCGTGGAGGACTGGCCCGCGCTGCTGGCGGGCGCGGGCCTGGTGCCCACCGGCACCAGGACGTTCCTCGCCGACCACCCGGCCCCGCTGGGCATGGACGCCCGCCGGTATCTGCACGGCCACCTCACGAGGCTGCGCGGGGCCGCGGAAGGGCGGCTGGCGCCTGACGACCTCGCCACTCTCGACGCGCTGCTCGACCCCGACGCGCCCGGCGGCGTGCTGGCCCGCCCCGACGCGTTCTACCTGGCGGCGGACACCGTGCACACCGCGGTCACACCGCTTCCCGGCTGATCAGCGGCCGTCCCGAGCGGGGCCGGGGCGCGGCGGCCCTGAACGCGACCGCCCCCGGCGCGGGCCGCCGCTCCTCGGCCGGGACCACCGGCGGGATCCTGCGCCCGCCCAGGAAGACCTGCCGGACGACGCGTTCGGCGGCGAACCCGTCGTCGTACGGGCAGAACCGCCGCCGGAACGCCTCCCGCCGCGGCGCGCCCCGCGGGTCGGTCCACAGCCTCGGGCCCGACAGCGTGGCCACCAGTTCGACCATGGTGCGGGTCACCGGCCCCGGGGCGGCTCCCGGCAGGTCGAGGTAGGTGCCGTGGACCGCCCGGTAGGCCCCCCAGTCGTCGGCGTGCAGGACGATCGGGCGGTCCAGGTTGGCGTAGTCGAACAGCACGGGCGCGTAGTCGGTGACCAGCGCGTCCGCCGCCAGGCAGAGCTCCTCCAGGCGGGGGTGCGATGAGACATCGAGCACGCCGGCGCATCCCGGCGGTGTCGCGCCGGGGGCGCGGACCAGGAGGAGGTAGCCGGGTCCGAGCTCGTCCGCGAGCCGCCCCAGGTCGACAGCGGGCAGATGGGCGCGGTCGTAGCCGCGGCGCGCCGGCGCGTACAGCACGGCCAGCACGCCGGGCGGGACGCCGAGTTCCTCGCGCACGCGCAGGACGTCCTGGGCGGTCGCGGTGTGGAACAGGTCGGCGCGCGGGGAGCCGTACTCCAGGGTGAGGTAGTCGGCCGGGTAGGCGCTCTCGGCGGCGAGGGTGGCGTGCCTGCTGGCCGAGAGGCAGTAGTCCCAGCTGTCGATCTGGCGCAGCAGGCGGGGGATGTCACGGGGCGCCGCGTCCAGCCCGGTGTGGACGAGCGGGGTGCCGCGGTGGGTCTGGAGGCGGATCTGGCCGCGCCGGGGGAGGAGGGCGTCGGGGAAACCGTTGTCGCTGATCAGATAGCGGGCGCGGGCCATCGCGGCCCAGTAGGGCGCGGTGCCGGCGGTCAGCACCCTGGCGCCCTCGGGCGGCGGCGGGCCCGCGCCCTGCGGCCCGCCGACCCAGGCGGTGCGGATGCCGGGCGCCAGCTCGCGGAGCTTGGCCTCGATGGCCGCCGGGTGGCCGGCGCAGACGCCGCCCGAGGCGAAGACGGCGAGCCTGGTGTCGAGCGGGCGCCGCCGCTGAACGAGGTAGTGCGCGTGCAGCAGGGCGGCGCCCAGCCGCCCCCGCGCGCGGGCGCGCAGCCGCCGGAGCAGCCGGTGCCCCGAGTGCAGCAGGTGGAACGCGCGGCGTGCGCCGAGGCGGAGCAGCAGCGTGCGCAGCCGGGGCCTGCGCCGTCCTCCGCCGATGGCGGAGGCTCCCGCGGCGGCGCGGTGGCGGCGGCAGAGCGCCGCGCTGCGGCGGAAGAACGCGGTCCGGTCGGAGGCGGGCAGGCGCCCGCGGGTGTGGTAGATCGCGGTGAGGTGGCCGACCATGCGGCGGTAGACGGCCGGGCGCCACCGGTCGCCGCCGGGGAGCGCGGCCAGGCGCGTGAAGACGCGCTCGTACTGGGCGAGCACGTCGAAGTGGCCGTGGCCCGCGGTCCGCGACCTGCCCCCGTTGCGCCGCTGCCGGTGCTGGACGCAGACCCGGTCGAGGACCGCGACGCGGGAGGCGGCGGCCAGCGCGGGGTAGACGAACGGGAGGTCCTGGTAGTGGCCGGGCGGGAAACGCAGGTCGAGGCCCTCGATCAGGTCGCGGCGGTAGGCGGCGGCCCAGGCGACGGGCGGCAGGCGCAGCAGCGCGGGGCGTTCGGCGAGGGTGAACGCGCCGGGCCCGTCCTCGGCCAGCAGCCCGGGGCGCGTGCCGGGGGCGGCGGCGCCGTACCAGGCCACGCGGACGTGGTCGAAGAGCAGCAGCTGCGGGTCGGCGGTGGCGGCCAGGCGGGCGTCGAGGGCGGCCAGGGCCCCCGGGACGAGGGTGTCGTCGCCGTCGAGGAAGAGGACGTAGTCGCCGCTCGCGTGGTCGAGGGCGGCGTTGCGGGCGGGCCCGGGGCCGGTGTTCACCGGCATGCGCAGCCCGGAGACGCGGGGGTCGTCGGCGGCGGCCTCGGCGATGATCTCGCCGCAGGCGTCGGGGGAGGCGTCGTCCACCACGATCAGCTCGACGTCCCGGAAGTCCTGGGAGAGCACGGACGTCAGGCAGGCGGGCAGCTGTGCCTGGACCTGGTGGGCGGGGACGATGATGCTGAAGCGGGGCACGGCGACATCCAGCGTCGGATACACGGACCATCCGACAATCGCTTCTGCGGGGTGCGATTGGGGGGAGCCGGTGGTGTCGTGGCCGGCCTTTCCTTCGTTCGGCCCAGCCTCCGGCTCCCCCTCCGCTTCGTGCCGCTACTTCACCGCGCCCGCCATCACGCCGGAGACGAACTGCTTCTGGAAGGCGAAGAAGATCGCCAGCGGGATGAGCATCGTCAGGAACGCGCCCGGCGCCAGCACGTCGAAGTTGCTGCCGAACTGGCGCATCTCCTGCTGGAGCGCGACGGTCATGGGCGGCGAGCCCGAGTCGGCGAAGATCAGCGCGATGAGCATGTCGTTCCACACCCACATGAACTGGAAGATCGCCAGCGCCGCGATGGCCGGGCCGCCCAGGGGCAGCACCACCCGGGTGAACAGGCGCAGCTCGCCCGCGCCGTCCAGACGCGCCGCCTCGAGCAGCTCCCTGGGGATGTCGGCGAAGAAGTTCCGCAGGAGGAAGATGGCGAACGGCAGCCCGAAGGCGGTGTGGAAGATGACCACGCCGAGCGTCGTCTCGAAGATCCCCAGCGAGTTGAACAGGCGGGCCACCGGGACCAGCGCGACCTGGACCGGGACCACCAGCAGCGCGACGACGGCCATGAACCACCAGTCGCGGCCGGGGAAGTCCAGCCACGCGAAGGCATAGGCCGCCGCGGCGCCCAGGACGACCACCAGCACCGTGGAGGGCACGGTGATCGCCACCGTGGTCCAGATGGAGCCGGTGAAGTTCTCGTTGCTGAGCAGGCTGTCGTAGTTCGACCAGGTGAACTGGTCGAGGTCGGTCAGGACCTCCCACCAGCCCGTGGACGCGATGTCCCGCGAGTCGCGGAACGACGAGGCGAACAGGCCGGCGGTCGGCAGCAGCCACACGACGGCGAGCACGACGAGGATCACGCGCACTCCGCCGCCCGCGGCGATCGAGGCGAGCCGAGCGCCGATGGACGGCTTCGGCGGTCCCGCGACGGACACCGGCGCGGCGTCGGCCGGCTCCGGCAGTTGAGCGGTCTTGGTGGGAGTGGTCACCGCTGGTTCTCCCGTCGCAGCCTACGCAGATTGATGAGCATCACCGGCAGCACCAGCAGCAGGAGGAAGACCGCGATCGCACTGCCCACGCCCTGGTCGGTGTCGGTGCCGAAGGACGACAGATACAGCTGGAGGGCAAGCACGTTCGCGTCGTCCTGGCTCGCGGTGGGCGCGATGACGTAGACGAGGTCGAAGATCTTCAGGACGTTGATCATCAGCGTCACCGTGACCACCGCGAGCACGGGGGCCAGCATCGGCACGGTGATGCGGCGGAAGACCTGCCATTCGTTGGCGCCGTCCACGCGGGCGGCCTCCATGGTCTCCCGCGGCACGCTGGCGAGGCCGGCGGCTATCAGCACCATCGCGAAGCCGGCCCACATCCACACGTAACTGCCGATGATCGCCGGTGTGATGAGGCTCGGGCCGAGCCACTCCGCGCCGTTGTACGGGGCGGAGAAGCTGTCGGAGGTCATCCTCAGCTGGGCGCCGTCCGCCTCGGCCGGCAGGGAGAACGTGCCGTCCTCCGCCGTCTCGGCGTCGGCGACCACGTCGCCGTCCACCACCGCCTCGACGGTGATGCCGGCCAGCCCCTTCTCCTCCGGGTCGACGGCCCCGGGGGTGCCGCCGCCGCCCCGCGTGAAGTCCATCCACACGGTGCCGGTGATCTCACCCCCGCCCGCCTCGGGCACGGCCGCGAGCGCGGCGTCCTCCAGCTCGGGCTGCGGGATCGCGACCAGCGGCAGCAGCGCCGGGGACCCCGCCTCGGCCGGGGGAAGCAGCACGTACGAGCCGTCCTCCTGGGCCTCGACCGGGCCGTCGGGCCTGGGCTGCGCGTCGGGCCAGGCCGCGCTGTCGGCGAACGTGTCGTTCACCGTGGTCATGATCGCGTTGGCCACGCCGCGGTCCGGGTTCTGCTCGTACACCAGCCGGAAGATGATCCCCGCGGCCAGCATCGAGATCGCCATCGGCATGAAAATGATCAGTTTGAACGCCGTCGACCACCGCATCTTCTCCGTCAGGACGGCGAAGACCAGGCCGAGCGCCGTGGCCACGGTCGGCGCGACCACGATCCAGATCAGGTTGTTCGTGAGCGCGGTGTTGATCGCGTCGTTGGTGAAGATCTCCTTGAAGTTGTCGAGGCCGACGAACGAATCGCCCGACGCGTCGAAAAGGCTGCGCCAGACCGAGTACCCGATGGGGTAGACGACCAGCGCACCGAGCAGCAGCAGCGCGGGCAGCAGAAAGCACGCGACCGCCCAGGGCCGTGCCTTGACCACCGCCACCTTGCCGGATGCCATGGGAAGTCAGTCTCCGTCCGTCTGTCCGTCAGTCCCCGTAGGCGGCGGCCGCCTGGGACTCCAGATACTGCTGGGCGCCCTGGATGTCCTCCGGGTCGGCCAGGAAGTCCTGCAGGCCCCGCCACATGCCCTGGCCCGTCGTTCCGCCGAACGCGGCCGGCGTCTGGTCGGACAGGTCGAACCGGAAGTCGTCGCCCGCCGCGATCAGCGCCTCGGCGATCCCGCGCTGGACGTCGTTCGGATACGCGTCCAGGTCCAGCGATTTGTTGGGGGAGATGAAGCCGCCCCCCTCGGCCCAGATGTGCGCCGCGTCCGTGGAGGCGAGGAAGGTCAGCAGCGCCTGCTGGGCCTCGCTCGCCTCGCCGCCGGGGGACACCGCCACCGCCGCGTCGCCCGCGCTGACCACCGGCGCGTCGCCGCCGCCCACCGAGGGGAACGGGAAGACCAGCGCGTCCTCGCCGATGACGGCGTCGGTGCTGTCGGTGATGACCGACCCGACGAAGTCCGCCTCGAAGACCATGCCGGCGTCCGGCGCCGTGAGGTTGATGAAGGTCTGGGCGACCGAGTCGGGGAACAGCGTCTGGAGCGACCCGTTCGTCCCGTTCTCCAGCAGCCGCGCGTCGCCCCAGACCTGGGCCAGCGCGGTCAGCGCGTCGGTGACGCTCTGGTCGGTCCAGGGGATCTCGTGGGCGACGAGGCGGTCGTACATCTCGCCGCCGGACTGGGAGAGGTAGATGTTCTCGAACCAGTCCGTCAGGGTCCAGCCGTCGCCGCCCGCGACCGAGAGGGGCGTGGTGCCCGACTCCCACAGCGTCCAGGCGGTGGAGACGAACTCGTCCCAGTCCCCCGGGGCCTCGACGCCCGCGTACTCGAAGGCCGTGTCGCTGTACCAGACGAGGGACTTGTTGGCGGCCTTCACATAGACGCCGTACTGCTCGCCCTCGTGCGAGGCCAGCTCCTGCCAGCCCGGCGTGTAGTTGGCGTCCAGCTGTTCCTGGACCGTTTCGCCGACCGGCGATATCCAGCCGTTCTCGGCGAACTCGTGCAGCACGCCCGGCTGCGGCACCATCACCACATCCGGAGGGGCGCCGCCCTCGATCTTGGTGCCGACGAACTGCGAGACGTTGTCACCACTGGGCACGTAGCTGACCGAGGCGCCGGTCAGCGCCTCGAACTCGTCCAGCACCCGCACGAAGTTGTCCCGCTCGACACCGGTCCAGACGGCGGCGACCTCCAGCTGCTCGCCGCTGAGATCCGGCAACTCGATGGTGGACTCTCTCCCGCCCCGGTCGTCGCCGCCGTCGTCGCCGCACGCCGTCAGCGTCAGTGCGGACACGGCGACGATCGCCGCAGCCGCACGAGTGGCTCTCCGCCGGGAATCCCGGCCCGAACCGCGCATGAGCACCGCCTCACCCCATCTGGTGCGGCGAATGCCCTGCCAGGCGCAGGGCCTGCCACACCGCACGTCCTACGACGGCCTTTCCTACGCGGCGCCAGAGGAAGGAGCAAGGGCTCGCACCTGCCAAGTGCCCTTTGTGATCGTGATGTTACCGCCCAACGGATGATCATGGGGAAACCGTGGGGGAACAGGGGAAATGCGGTCAGACCAGCGTCGCGGTGGCGGCCCGGTCCCCCTGCGCGGCGCGGGTGGCCGCGCTGGCCAGCAGCGCCACGTCGGTGGGCCCGTTCCCCAGCTCACGGACCGGCCGGCGGGCCGGTGGGTCGCCCGCCCTGGCCCAGTCGAGCCGGGTGACGGTCGGGCGCAGCGTCGAGGTGCGCGGGATGCGGGCGGTCACGCGGCCCGCCTGGAACGGGACCGGGCCGCCCGCCGCCCTCCGCAGCTCGGCGCGGCCCGCGGGGTGCCCGGTGAGGGCCACGCGTATCGCCGCGCCGGGCAGGGCGCCGGCCACGATGAGCCGCACCCCGAGCCCGTGCCCCTCGCGGGCCACCGCGTCCAGCACCCGCACCACGGATCCGGCCGCGGGGCGCCCGGGGGCGCCGAGCGCCGGCGCGGTCAGCGCGTCGAAGTCGTCCACGAGGACGACGAGCCAGGGCAACGTGCCCGCGCCGCCCTCCTCCGCCACCGCCGCGCGCCGCTTCAGCTCCTCGCGCAGCGCCTGCGTGAACGCCCGCATCCGCACCGGATCCGTCGCCCCCAGATACGAGGTGACGTGCGGCAGCTCCGCGCAGGGCCGCAGGCCCTCGCCCGCGCCCTCGACCAGCAGCAGCGAGAGGTCACCCGGTCCCGCGCCGGTCGCGAGCGACGCCGCCAGCGCGCTGACCAGCTCCGTGCGCCCCGACTTCGCGCCGCCCTCCACGGCCAGCGGCCCCGGCGCCTCGGCCAGGTCGAGGGCGACGGGACCCTCGGTGCCCGCGCCCAGCACCAGCGGCAGCCCCCTGCGCCGCGCCCACCGCTCGCGCAGCACCCCCGGAGTGACCCGGGCCAGCTCCAGCGCGTCCAGCAGACGGCAGCTCTCGGGCAGCGCCGTGGACGGCGGGGCGGGCGCCTGGACCCCGTCCTCGCGGCGGGGCGCGAGCGCCCGGCCGAACCGCTCGGCCCACGCGGGCGACACCGCGTCGGCGCCCGCCGTCGGGCCCGGCGCCCCGCCGGGCCCGACCAGCCGCAGGGCGGTGGCGACCGGCCCGGTGAGCACGCCGACCGTGCCGCAGTCGCGCAGCACGGGCGTGGTGGCGACGGCGGCGGCCAGGGTCTCCGTCAGGGGCGAGGCGGCCGTCGCGGGCGGGGCCTCGGTCAGCACGATCAGATGGATCCCCGCGCCCCGGCCCTCGGTGGCGAGCCGGGCCAGCGCGGCGCGCGCCTCGGCGCCGCCGGGGTCGCCGTCGACCAGGACCACCGTGCGCCGGCCGTCCGTCCGGCCGCCGAGGCGCCGCGTGAGCTCCCTGAGCCTGGCCGCCGCCTGCCGGGCGTCGAAGCCGAACAGCAGCCCGCAGTCCTGGCCCCGCGTCGGACGCAGGTGCGGCAGCCAGCCGAGCCAGGACCAGTCGCCGGCCCGGCCGGGCGCGAGCGCGACGAGGTCGAGGACGCTCGGCGGGTGCAGCGCGGCCAGCTGCGCGAGCACGGAACGGGCCACGCCGGTCAGCCGGTCCCGGGGTCCGACGAGGCCGAGCGACCCGGCCTCGGCCAGGGCCACCGTGACCGGCGGCAGCACGTCGGGCGCCTGCTGGGCCGTGCCGAGCCTCGCGGTGAACGCGTCGGGGTGGTCCGCGCCGCGCTCCCACAGCCGCGGCCCGGAGTCCAGCGCCATGAGCAGCACGGCGGCCAGGTCGGGCCAGCGCGCCTGGGCCGGCTCCTCGCGCGGCCCCGCCGCGGCGGGACTCGGCTCGTCCGCCGCCGGGGGGGCGCCCGCGAGCCTGCCGCGCGCCCAGTCGGCGATGCCGCGCCTGCCGCTCGCCCGGGGCGGCGGCACCGAG